>JBAXAT010000057.1:0-7442 GCA_037142335.1 Verrucomicrobiota bacterium
GAAAAAACCTGGCACCAGCGTTCTCACCTCTGCCATGCGGGGCGGATTCCGCAATCGGAGTTCGACGCGGGCCGAAGTCATGGCGTTGATTCATGGCCGGCATCCGGCGTGATGAAAAAAGTTTTCATCAAAACCTACGGCTGCCAGATGAACGTGCGTGATAGCGAGGCGGTCACGGCCTTGCTACGCGAACGGGGTTATGGCATCGCTGCCAAGGAAATCGACGCGGATATTATTTTACTCAACACCTGCAGTGTTCGCGATCTCGCTGAACAAAAGGCGCTGGGCAAGATGCACGGCTTGACGCACACTAAAAAAGGCAAGCCCGGCCTCATCCTTGGTTATATTGGCTGCATGGCGCAAAGTCGCGGTGCGGAGTTGTTAAAATCGTCGGCAATCAATCTCGTGGTCGGCACGCAACGCTTGCATCACATCCCGGATTACCTCGATCAACTCGTTGCCGGTAAGCAACCGGTGGTGGACATCGCCGCCGAAGCCGGCAGCGAGTCCGCCGTCAAACACCACGAACCCGGCAAGGTGACGGCGTTTGTCAGCATTATGCAAGGCTGCGACATGGCGTGCACGTTTTGTATCGTGCCGGCCACACGTGGTCCGGAGCGAAGCCGTCCAATCCCGGAAATCGTGGATGAAATCTGCAAGCTTGTGGATACCGGCGTGAAAGAAGTCACGCTACTCGGCCAAATTGTGACGAGCTACGGACGAAAAAAAACGGAGTTCGTTAAATTACTCACCGCCGTCGATGCGATCCCGGGTTTGGAACGGATCCGCTTCACCTCCCCGCATCCGCAAGGGTTTGGCGATGATTTGGTGGCCGCGTACCAGGATTTGGCAAAACTGTGCGAGCATGCGCACTTACCAGCACAGAGCGGGTCGGACCGGATTTTACAGGCGATGCGGCGCGGTTACACCAGGACGAAGTATTTGAAAATTATTGAGAAACTCCGCGCGGCACGACCCGGTATCGGGATTACGACTGACATCATTGTCGGTTTTCCTGGTGAGACGGACGAAGATTTTGCGGCGACGGAGGAGTTGTTGCGCGAGGTGCAGTTTGATCAAGGCTACATTTTTAAATACTCGAAGCGCCGCGACACTCCGGCCGCGACAATGCCTGGGCAGTTACCGGAGTCGGTAAAGGAGGCTCGCAATCAGGCCGTACTGGAGATTGTCAACACGGCAGCCTTATGGCACAATACTCGTTTAATTGGGCAGATAGAGGAGATTCTCGTGGAAGGTCGGAGCACAAAAGGCGCGAAGCGAATGCTCGGGCGGACACGGACAAATAAGATTGTGGTCTTCGACGGTCAGGAGCGGCAAGCCGGCCAACTGCTGCCAATCAAAATTGAGCGCGCGACGACGGTCGCGCTGTACGGTAACGAATAACATATGACGCGACTTTCATTGATTTCGATTTTGGTGGGCACACTGACAACCGCGGTGTGGTTACCGGGTGTGCTCATGCCAGTGACTTTTCGCGCCGCGACGGTGAAGTTTCCGCGCAATGTGCCAGTCGGTCGAATTTTGATGGGACTTGTGGCGGCGATTGTGTGGTGGGTGATGTATCACGCGGCGACTGACGACTGGAAATGGGCGCAACCGTTGATTTTCATCGGCGTGCCGGTGGCGTATCTGCTGGTCATTAATTTTGGGACACATTATCTGACGTTCCGGGCGGTCGCGGCGTTGCTGTTGTTGATCGCCAAACCGATGGTGGACGCCGCCGATGCAAGTCTAGTCATGTGCCGATTGATTGTGACGGTGGTGGCATATTTATGGGTGGTCGCGGCAATTTGGTTGACAGTGGCACCGCATCATTTTCGAGATTTGCTGGGATTCATGATGGCCAATGACCGACGGTGCCGGTTAGCAGGCAGCGCCGGGATCGTCGTCGGTCTTGTGCTTGTGGTATTGGGCGTCCTAGTGTATTAACCAAAAAAAGGAGAACAACAATGAGCAAGCCGCAAGAAGTTTCAATCAGTCCAACTGGTGAACAATTTCCCTTACCGGCCAAGGAAGAATACGCTGCTGAGTACGCCCGGATTGAAAAACTTGCCGGCACCGCGCGCAAAGATGGCAAGGAAATCGTGGTCGTCATGGGCGTCGGCTTTGTCGGCGCAGTGATGGCCGCAATTGTGGCGGACACAGTGGACAAGAAAGGCCGGCCGAGCAAATTCGTCATCGGTTGCCAGCGCCCCAGCTCACGCAGCTACTGGAAAATTCCGGTCATCAATCGCGGCATCGCCCCGGTCAAGGCCGAAGACCCGGAAGTTGACCAGATTATCGCCCGGACTGTGAAGGACAAGGGCACACTCACCGCCACGTTCAATAGCGATTGTCTCAAGCTCGCCGATTGCGTAGTCGTCGACGTGCAGTGCGATTATAAGAAAAACACGCTCGGCAACATGCGCGACGGCGAAGCCGATATGGCCGCGCTCGAAGCCACAATGCACACCATCGGCGAGCGCATCCCGGCGAAATGCCTGGTCCTCATTGAAACCACTGTCGCGCCCGGCACGACCGAGTTTGTGGCGTGGCCGATTCTGAAACGCGCGTTTACAGCCCGCGGCATTAAAGGCGAACCGTTGCTGGCGCATAGTTTTGAGCGTGTGATGCCGGGCCGCGAGTACGTGGCCAGTATCCGCGATTTCTGGCGGGTTTGCTCCGGCTGCAACCTGGCGGCACGCAAGCGGGTTGAAAAATTCCTCCGCGAAGTTTTGAACACGAAAGACTTCCCGCTCACCGTCATGGACCGCCCCATCGAATCCGAGACGACCAAGATTGTCGAGAACTCGTACCGGGCAACGATTCTGGCCTATCTGAATGAGTGGAGCTTATTCGCCGAGCGCAACGGCGTGGACCTGATCAAAGTCATTGCCGCCATCAAAATGCGCCCAACGCACAGCAATATTATTTTCCCCGGCCCCGGCGTTGGCGGTTACTGCCTGCCGAAGGACGGTGGCCTCGGTTTCTGGGCGTACAAACACATCCTCGGCTTCGAGGATGGCGACAGCATTTTTAAAATCACTCCGACCGCTATCGACATCAACGACACGCGTGGTTTGCACGTGGCCGAACTCACTCGCGACGCGCTCCGCAACATGGGCCGGTACATTGCCGACGCGGAAGTTCTGATTTGCGGCGCGAGCTACCGGCAGGATGTCGGCGACACTCGCTATTCCGGCAGCGAATTGGTCGTGCGCAAGCTGACCGAAATGGGCGCCACAATGCGCGTCCACGATCCGTACGTCGAGCATTGGTACGAACTCGAAGCGCAGGAAAATTATCCCGCACCCGGCCATTCCTGGTCACGGTTTTTCCGGAATCAGAACGATTTGGGCAAGTGCCAGGTACAAAACGACCTCAAGGCCTCACTTAAAGGCGAGGAGGCAATTATCTTCGCAGTGCCGCATCAGCCCTACCGTGAGTTAAAGCCGGACGACGTGGTAAAGTGGGCCGGCAAAAAACTCGCTGTTGTGGATTGCTACGGTATTCTTAGCGACGCTGTGATCCGTCGGTATTTCGAACTCGGTTGCGAGGTCAAAGCGCTCGGCCGCGGCCACATTCAGCGGTTGAAGGAAGAAGTCCGCAACAAGAAAAAGTAAACTGCCACGCGGTGTTGGCTAACAAATTGCCGCCGGTTACGTAGCTACGTAACCGTACAACCAAGGAAATCTATGCCCATCAAAGTTGCCTTTATCGGAGCTGGTAGCGTCGGCTTCACCCGCACGTTGCTGCGCGACATTCTCACGGTGCCGGAATTTGCGGACACGCAATTCTCTTTCACTGATATTTCGCGGCCCAATCTCGATATGGTCCGGCAGCTCTGCGAGAAAGACATTCGCAACAACAAGTTGCCGGCGACCATCGCCGCCACAACGGACCGACGCCGGGCGCTGGCCGGCGCGGATTACGTAGTCAACTGCACACGCATCGGCGGGCTCGAAGCGTTTGCGACTGATATCGACATCCCGCTGAAGTACGGCGTCGATCAATGCGTCGGTGATACGCTCTGCATCGGCGGCATCATGTATGGTCAGCGCAACATTCCGTGCCTTCTCGATTTCTGCCGCGACATCCGCGAAGTCGCCAAGCCGGGCGCGCTCTTTCTGAATTATTCCAATCCGATGGCGATGAATACTTGGGCGGCGGTTGATCACGGCAAGGTTAACTTTGTCGGCCTCTGCCACGGCGTTGAGGGCGGCTGGGATCAGATTACCGCCGCGCTGGCGTTGCTCCACGGCGACGAAGCGGAACTTCAGGGCGATGCGCACTTGGTCTGGGATCGCAGACGCCGGTATCGCGATCTGGTTGAAATCATTTGCGCCGGTATCAATCACCAGACTTGGTACACGTCGATCCGCTACAAAGGCCGGCCGATATCGGGCGCGGAATTGTTGCAGGCGTTTGAGAATCATCCCGTTTACCGGCGCACTGAAAAAGTTCGCATCGATGTGCTGCGCCGGTTCGGCTACTACAGCACGGAAAGCAACGGCCACCTGAGCGAATACGTCGCGTGGTACCGGAAGGATCCGAAGAAAATTCACAACTGGATCGACCTGTCCTCGTGGATCAACGGTGAGACCGGCGGTTACCTGCGGGTTTGCAACGAGGGCCGCAACTGGTTCGCCACTGATTTTCCCAAGTGGCTTGCCGAAGCCGGTACGCCGATCACCAAGGAAGATCGCACTAACGAACACGCCAGCTGGATCATCGAGGCGCAAGAGACCGGCCGCGCTTATCGTGGCCACTTCAATCTTCGCAACCACGGCTGCATTTCCAACCTGCCGGCAGACGCGATTGTCGAGGCGCCCGGCTATGTGGACAAATTTGGCATTCATCTCACGCCGGTCGGCGACCTGCCGCTGGCCTGCGCCGCAACTTGCAATGCGAGCATCAACGTCCAACGGATGAGCGTCCAAGCCGCCGTGACCGGCGATGCCACATTGCTCAAGCAAGCCGTCCTTCACGATCCGCTGACGGCCGCCGTGTGCGATCCCGAGCAAATCTGGCAGATGGTGGACGAGATGCTTATTGCGCAAGCCCAGTGGTTACCGCAATACCGTAAAACTGGCGAGATTACCCGCGCCAAAAAACGCTTGGCGACTTGCCGGCGTGTGAAGCTGCTCAAATGGCGCGGCGCCGCGCGTCTCAAGACTAAAACCGTCGCGCAACTGCGCAAGGCCAACGAATCCAGTGTGCTGGCTGCCGACAAGGCTGCCGCCCAGCGCGCAAAAGACACCAAGAAAACCCGCTAACTTTACACACCGGGTGCCGGCGTGTTTTGGTGGTTGCGCCGGCCGGTAATCTATTGCAAGATTCAGACATGGGAGCTCAGTGGAAACAAAAGGGACGCGAAGAAAGCGCGCTGAAACGCGGTCAACTCTTCGGGAAATTAGTTAAAGAAATCGTCGTCGCCGTCAAGGCAAAGGGGCCGGACCCCGATTCAAATGCGCGGCTGCACGCCGCCGTCGAATCGGCCAAGAAACAATCCGTGCCGCGCGACACGATCGAACGTGCCATCAAAAAAGGCGCGGGCTTGACCGGTGAAACGATCACTTATGAATTGATCACCTATGAAGGCTTCACGCCGCACAAGGTGCCGGTCATCGTGGAGTGTTTGACAGACAACCGCAACCGGACCGCACCGGAAGTTCGCGGACTGTTCAAGGATGCCGGACACCTCGGCGCGATCGGCAGCGTGGCGTGGATGTTCAATCACGTCGGGCTGGTCGAGGCGCAACACGCTGCTGACCCAGCGCTGGATTTGGAAACTGTCGCCATCGAGGCCGGCGCGCAAAACGTCGCGCCACTCGGTGCGGCAGATGACATCCCGGCGGGACGATTGGGCGCACGCTTCACGTGTGACCGGGCCGACTTGGATGTGGTCAGTAAATTTCTACAGCAAACCGGCTGGACAGTGACGACGGCGGAAATGAGTTACGTGGCGAAGAACAGCGTCGCGGTGACGCCGGCCCAGCGCGCGGAGGTGGAGGCGTTTCTGAACGCGATTGACGAGCACGACGACGTCCACCGGCTTTACACCGCCTTGAAATAACCGCGGTTAGCCCGGTAAACCGAAATGCTCGCAGTACCGCTTGTAGAGCTGGTGCGCCTGTGGATACGCGGAGTGCGGGCTGAGGAAATGGGAAAACTCAAATGTGATCGCCTTCTCCATGCCGACCTGTGCGGCGGCCTCTAGTTTCAGCAGCAGCTTTTCCCATTTGATCGGTAAAAATTTGATCGGCATGTCCCGGTCGAACGTCTCGGTATTCGTCCAGCACTGCAACCCGTGCCGGTCCGCCAGTTTTTTGTTCACCGCCAGATACTCCGGCAACTCGCCTAACTCCACGTGACCGTCCTGAAACGCCACAATGTCAACGGCTCCGCGGATGCCGGCCATCACTTCGCCCCATTCCTGCTCGTGCTGGGCGAGCGTGATTCCGTCCACCTTGCGAGTCTGCGCGTTGAACGCGCTTACGGCTTTGACGCCGTCCATCCACGGCGAGATCAGCACCGGCAGCCCACCGGACACCGCCTTGCAATGGTTGCCCAGATTTTGGAAAAGTTCGACGACCGGCCAGGTGCGGCGGCTGATTTCCTGTGTCAGATACCACCCCTTGAACGCAGGCCGGTGACCGTACCGCGCCCAGACCTCGTCCACGACCGCCCGATTGAGATCAAGCTCCCAGTCAAATTCGCCACGCTGCCAATAATTGCCGGAATCATACGTGCCGAAGTAAAATGCCAACTCGTATTTCTCCGCCAACGTCAAAAATAGATCCACCAAATCCACCAGTGGCCGGTAACAATGTTCTTTAGCCGGCAGCACAGCGGATGGATACGTCAACCACCGTTGATAGCCGCACCGGATCAGAATGACCGTGTCAATCCCCACGGCTTTCATCGTCGCGAAATCCTGATCCCATTCCGTGGCGCTCCAGTTTTGGTGGGGAATGTCGTGGGAAATCTCGTCCAAAAATGTGCCGGTCAGTTTCATTAAATAGTTCTGCGCAATGTTAGAAGTTTAGTAAGCTTTCAACACCCGCTTAGCTTTGGCAATGTTGTCCACACGGAGAATCATGGCGCTGGTCGCGGTGCCGGCCGGCGTGGCGCTGTAGGCGTAATCAATATTGATTTTCTGTCTGGCCAGCGTCTTAGCCACGCGTGCCAAGGTGCCGGGCTGGCTCGGGCCTTCTAAGACCAGCACGTCGCGCTCGATGACGAGGACACCGTGTTCACCCAGCAAATGCAACGCCTTCTGCGGATTGTTAACCACCATCCGCACGACGGCGTGATCCACGGCATCAGAAATGGAAATGGCTTCGATATTGATTTGCTTGTCGGCCAGTGCCTGACAGATGGCGGCAAGGGTTCCGGGCTTGTTTTCGACAAATAATGCAAGTTGCTTGGCAATTTTCATG
>JBAXAT010000058.1:0-7385 GCA_037142335.1 Verrucomicrobiota bacterium
GGGCGCCGCCGCTCCAGAGCTGGCCGCCGTTGGTGATGATCAGGCTATTGTTGGCGCCGCCGCTGGTGCCAGCAAAACCACCGACGACCACATTCCCGCCATTCGTGATAATCCCTTGGTTTACGGTCAGGGTGTTACCGGTCCCGATGGCAGCACCGACCCGCAGGAAATTCCCGAGCAGATTCACGGTCGCGCCGGCCAGAACCGTGGCGGTATTGCTCGCGCCGTTAAAACCAAGATTGACGGCGCCACTGCTCGTCAATGTCGCATTCGTAATTGTAAAGCTATTGAACGCGGCGTTGGTGCCAAGGTTCACGCCGGCGGCGATGAGCTGCGCGCCGTTCTGAATCGTGACGGAGTTGCTGATTGCCGCGCCAGTGCCGATGGCGAACACGCCGAGATTGCTCCAGACGGAGCTGCTACCGGTCACCAAGACCTGCTGGTTGCTCCAACCGTTGCCGACGATGTATGACGTGTTGGCGGTATTGGCAACGACCGTGCCGTTGCTGACTGTGATCGAGTTCGTGCCGATGGCGTAAATGTTCGCCAGCGTCAATGTCCCGCCAACACTATTCATCAAGACCGGTCCGGCAAAACTATTCGAGGCGAGGAGTGTGAGATTCCAATTACCCTGCTTGGTCAGCCCGCCCGCGCCGGTGACATTGCTCGCCAACACCACCGTGCCCAGACCGGGGCCGCGGAACACGGTATCGGTGGTGAGCTTGACCGCGTTACTGATGATAAACATGCCGCCACCTTGCTGGTACAGCATCGGCGCCGCACCAGCAAACGTCAGCGTCGCGCCCGCCAGAGTGTTCGTCCCAGTGGAATAGCTATTCAACACCAGCGCGTTGTTGGTAAAGGAACCCGCCGTGCCAGTTGTCGTGAGGTTGTTGGTGGCGATGTAGGAAGCCGTGCCGGAGCCGTTGAATTGCAGGACGAGCGTGTCATTGCCATTGGTCGCCGGGAACGCCGGCGTGCTCGTCCAGGCACTGGCCGTGCTCCAACCGGCGCTCACACTGTTACTCCAGACAAAGTTTGGCGTGATGCTCAAGCCCGCATACGTCAGGTAGAGATTCGTCCCGAAGAGGGTTGTGCCCCAAGTGCCCGCGGCCGCCGCCCCACCCAAGTTAAAGGCGTTGGTATCGACCGCGAACTGCGTCGGATTATAGCCTGTCTGACTGCCGAAACCCACGAATGCGAGATTGTAATCATTGGCCGCATTGAAATTTATGGCGTCAAAGGAATTACTCAGCGAGCTGAGGCTGATGGCAATCGGGCTACCATTGGTGATGATGGTCAACGCGCCGGTAACGTTGAGCCGATCCCAATCGGTGCCAGCCACGCCGTTGAAGTTCGTCACTTCCAGTTGGAACGTGCTGCCGCCGTACCATTGCACCGTGTCCGCCGTCAGGATTCCGACCCCATTGCCAGGGGCGACTGTCGCGCCGTTGGTGATGATCAAGCCACTGCCACCGGTCAAGATCGTGCCGACACCAGTGATGGTCGCGTTGCTGGAAACAATCAGCTTGTTATTCAAGAACGCCGTACCGCCCGCCAACTGGAAGTAGGCGGCGCTGGTGCCGTTGCCCACTACAAAATTACCCACGTTGCTGTAGACCAGGCCATTGTTGAGGTTCAACGTGCCGCCGTTGAAGACGAGCCGGTTGTTGCTGTTGGTCGCGAACAGCGTGCCGACGTTGGAAATGATGCCACCGTTGAACGTCAGCACGTTGTTGGATGATGCGCCGACACCGATGACGATGTTGCTGTTCATCATATTCCAAACCGTGCTGCCATCATTGACGGTCACGGTGTTGAAGGAGGCGCTGTTGCCAATCGTCAAGCCCTTGCTCCAGACGTTGGCGTTGGTCACGAGCATCGTGTTGTTGCTGCCGCCGGTGCTGCCCACGGTGATCAGACCGTTGTTGGAGAAGGTAATGGCGGTGTCGTTGCCAATGATGTTCAAGCTGTTGTTCGTGCTGCTCACGCCGGTGCCGACGGTGATGTTGCCACCGCCGACGTACGTACCGCCATTGGTCACGGTCAGGCTGTTGAAGCCGGCAAACGTGTTGCCGATGGTCAGCACGCCGGCATTGGTCCACGTCGAGCCGGGGCCGGTCACGATGACGATGTTATTCAGCGCATTGGAGGCGCTCCCGATCGAGCCCGTCCCGCTAACGACCAGCGCGCCGTTAGAAACAACCAATTGGTTGCCGTAGACATTACTACCGCCGCCGCCCACCGATAGCAAACTGCTGAGTTTCCAGACTGAGCCGGTATCGGTCACCGTCACCACATTGTTGCTGAGGCCGGCGAGATTATAACCACCGCTGCCATTACCCGGCGCGCCAATGCGCCCGTTGACGGCAAAAACCGACCCACTATTGGCGATAGTGAGAATGTTCGCGGAACTATATTGTCCGACGTAGAGATCAGCCGCATTGGTCCAGACCGAGCCGGCCCCGGTCACGATCCCGGTATTCATCCCGGTGCTGCCAAAGCCGATAAACGCGTTACCAGTATCCGCCACGAGACCGCCATTATTGATGAGCAGCAGGTTGCCGGTACCGGCTTGGCCGAGAATCAAGCTCCCGTTCGACCCACCCGCATTGGTCATGGTGGAACCGGGGCCGGTCACGATCAACTGGTTGTTATTGTTACCACTGCCACTCCAGCCCATCTGAAGACCTGAGGCGTTATAGACCGAACCGCCATTGCTGATGATTAGCGCATTGAACGCGTCGTTTCCACCAGCCGACCACGGGCCAAAATAGATGCCGGTTGCACCAACCCGGAGCACCGAGCCGGTGTCGGTGACCGTGATGACATTGCCGGTCGCATTATTGCCGATACCGTAGTAGATGCCATTCATCGCAATGAGGGAACCGCCCGCTGACACTGTTATATTATTATAGTTGGCGCCGCCGTTGAAAGTCAGCGAACTGGCATTGCCGGAGTTCGACATCACTGAGCCGATCCCGGTGATCAGGAGGCGATTGCCGGTACCGCTGATGGAGGGGTTTTGAATCGAATTGAGCACGCCGCCATTGGTCACGAGCAAGGTGTTGTAATTGCCGCTAAAACTCAAATAGCCGGCATTGGTGATAAGACCGCCATTAACCGTCAGCACGTTGCCGGTTGCCGCGCCGCTGCCGACGGTGATGTTCTGCCCACCAGCATTCCACACTGTGTCTTGCAGAATCGTCAGCGCGTTATTTGACGAGCCGAGACCGATGACGCTGACAGCGTTACCGGTATAGTTCTGGTTGCTGAGAATGAGTGTGTTATTGCCCAGGCCGGGCGCACCGAGATTCAAGCCGCCGCCGGTCGTCAAGTTGCGATTGGTCAGGTACAGCATGTCGCCGGTATCGTAGAGGCTGACGCCGCCGAGGTTGGTCAGTTGGCTGCTGTCCACATAGTTGAACACGTTGTTCGAAGCGACGCTAGCGCCGGTTGCGCTGCCGATTTGGAGCGCGCCACCGCCGAAGTTCCAGGTGTTCGTGTCGATAGTCACGGTGTTATTCCGGGAACCATTGCCGATCCATAGGCCGGTGCTAAACACTGCGACGTTGGTAACAGTCATGGTGTTGTTATTGCCACCGGTGCTGCCAACGGTGATCAGGCCGTTGTTGGAGAAGGTGTTCGCGCTATCGGTGCCGAAGACATTCAAACTGTTGCTGTTGGCACCGGCACCGGTGCCAACGGTAATTGCGCCACCGCCAACGTAGAGGCCGCCGTTGGTGACGGTCAGCGTATTCAAACTGGCACCGGCGCCACTGCCGATGACCAAGGTGCCGGTATTTGTCCAAGTCGAACCGCCGCCGGTCACGACCACGGCATTGCTGAGCGAGAGGCCGCTACCGATCGTAGCGGACGTGCTGTACAGCGCCGCGCCGTTGCTGACGATGACTTGGTTGCCGCCGGCGGAGCCCGGCCCGCTATTCTGGCCGACAGCGAGCGCGCCATTGTTGCGCCAGACAGAACCGGTATCGGTCAAAGTCGCGACGTTGTACCAGTTATTGCTGTTCGCGCCAATGTTCGCGCCCACGCTGTAGACAAAGCCGCTGTCGGCAATCGTTAGATAATTCCACGAACCGTACGTGCCGACGGTGACATTGCCGGCGGCATTGCTCAACACCGACCCGGCGCCAGTCACGAGCATGGTGTCATTCGAAGCGAATCCGCCCCCGCCACCGTAGCCGATATAGGTGGCGCCGGTCTTGTTGATGATCGCACCACCCGCGCTGATGATCGCGCTGCCGCCGGCATTACCGCTACTGCCGACCTGCAAGCCACCCGAGTTAGTCAAAACGCCACCGGTAGTCACGAGCAGTTGCATGCCGGGTGCAGCCTGCATGGTGAAACTCGTGTCCACGACCAACCCATAATTTGAGATGATGACTTTGTTGGTGCCGCCCGCAGCGGTCCAGTTAAAGGTCATCCCACCCGAGTTGGTCATTACAGAGCCGGGACCAGTCACGATCAACTGGTTGTTGAAGCCGTTACCTTGGAGATAGTCATTCGCGGTGATTCCGTAGTACTTGGCACCGTTGCTGATGATGAACGAATTGTAACTGCCGCCATAATTCAGGTAGCCAGTGGCATCCGAAGAGAGCGCGACAAAGACCGTGCCGGTGTCAGTGAGCAGGACGGTGTTGCCGTAGCCGCCACCGCTAAAAGTTAGGTTGTTGAAATAAACCTGGGCGCCATTGGCGATGGTCACGGTATTGGATTTTGCGCCGCTGCCGCCCACCGACAGCAAGCCCGAATTACTGAAGACTGTACTCGCACCGGTGATCAACACCGTGTTGTTGGAGGCCGTCGCGTTGTTGCCGACCGTGAGCGTGGTGCCGCCCAGCCACGTGGCGTTGCTGACCACCAAGCTGTTGCCAGTCGCACCGGCTCCACCGCCAAGCACCACTGCGCCGGCGTTGCTCACCATGCCGCCATTGTTCAGCAAGAAACTGTTGCCAATCGAGCCAGCCGTGGCGCCAATTGTCAGCGCGCCGAGATTGCTCACCACGCCGCTGCTGATGGTCACGATGTTACCGGTCGCGGCGCCGGTGCCAACGGTCAACCCGGCGCTACCATTGTTCCAGACAGTGTCAGCAAGAATGGTCAGCGTGTTGTTGGACGAGCCGCTGCCGACGTAGCTGGCGCCGGTGGTCTTGAAAACTTGGTTACTGATGAGCAGTGTGTTGCCACCCCAACCGGCAGTGTCGCCGACGCTGATTGAGCCGCCAGTGCCCAGGATAATATTGCGCTCCAACGTACCGGAGGCGTTGGTCAACGTGAATGTCTGATTCGCGCCGCCGAGGATGATACCGCCGACGTTGGTCAACATCGTCGTGCCATTCTGGGTCAGGTTCAGGACATTGCCGGTACCCGCGCCGAACTTGAGGCTGTAGCCCAGGAAATCCCACGTGACGTTGTCCAGCACCGTGGCGGTGTTATTGGATGCGCCGACGCCGATGGCCAGTCCGCCAAACATGGTGGCGTTGGTGACGAACAGGCTGTTAAGGCTGGCGCCGCTCTGGCCGATGGTGATCAGGCCATTGTTGGAGAACGTGATCGCGCTGTTGTTGCCAATAATATTCAAACTGTTGTTGCTGGCGCCTAGGAAGCCGCCAACCGTGATATTGCCGCCGCCGTAATACGCGCCGCCGTTGGTGATGGTCACACTGTTGCCAATCGAATTGCCGCCGCCGTCACTGTTGCCGCCGATTGCCAGCCAACCGGCATTGCTCCAGACCGAGCCGGGGCCGGTCACGGTGATCTTGTTAAAGTTATCGTTCGTCCCATAACCGACATAGGCGGAACCGCTGAACATGTATGCGCCATTGCTGACGATGACTGATTCATACATATTGTTGGTGTACCCGCCATTGTAACTGGATTTGCCACCGACGATTACGCTACCACTGCTGGACCAGACCGAACCGGTGTCGGTCACCGTCACGATGTTGTTGGTCGCCCAAGCACCGCCGAGAATCACACTAGCATTGTAGACGCGGCCGCTGTTGGCAATCGTCATCGAATTGCCGGAGCCGGTATTAACGTCAAAGCCGCCGGTGTTGGTAATCATGGAACCGCTGCCGGTCACCAAAATCTGGCCCCCGTTCGCGCCGCCACTGTAGCCCAAGGTCAATCCACTCACGGTCACCAAACCGCCATTACTAACTGTCAGGCTATTCCCAATACCGGAGTAGTTGATGGTCAGCGCGCCGAGATTAGACCATGTTGAACCGGTACCGGTGACGAGCACAAAGTTGTTGCTGGAGGTAGCAACATTCCCAACCGTGCTGCCGCCGGCGTTGACGACCATACCGCCATTGGCAATGGTGACACTGTTGGAGGCGCCGACGCCACCAAGATACCAATAGCCGCCATTGGTCCAGACTGAACCGGGTCCGGTCACAACCACGGCGTCGCCGCCGCTGCCCAAGCCGGACTCAAACGTCCAGGCAGTGCCGAGGGAATACCACGCGGCGCCATTGCTCACCACAATCGAGCCGGCCTTGCCGCCCATATCGAGTTGCGCGCTGGTACGCAGAACTGAGCTGGTCCCGGCGACCAGAATCTGGTTGCTGGTGCCATACATCCAATTATTCCCACCGACCACACTGGCGAACTGACCGCCGTTGGTGATGATCAAGTTGTTATTCGCCGAACTCGCCCCAAACCCAAAGTTACCGACATTGGTAACGAAACCGCCGTTGACAATTAATGCGTTACTGGTGGCCGCCGCACCGTTACCGATTGTGAGATTGATATTGGCGCTGCTGCCGTTGGTGGCAAAACTCCAAACGGCATTCGTGGCGACATTGACCACGGCATTGGCCGCGCCGTTACCGATGGTCACGTTGCCAGCGCCGGTATTGTTCGTCCAAGCCGCAACGGTGAAGTTGGAGCCACCGAGCATATTCCAGTTGCCGTTGACGTTGAATGTCTGGTTGGAATAAAGCACGATCTTGGAAGCGACCTGGTTGGCGGTGTTGGAGGTGGTCAGCGTGCCGGTGGTCCAGTTGAAGAATGAATTGGTCGCACCGATCACATTGTTGGTGACGAGCAATTGGTTGACATAGATTGAACCGCCATTGAACGTGAGCGTACCGTCGCCGACTGGTCCAACGTTCAGTTGCGCCGTGCCGGCGGCATTGGTGACATATAGACTGCCGCCGGTAACGTTGACAACGTTGCTCCAGTCGAGCGCCGTGGCGCTGATGGAGAGACCGGGCGCCGCCAAAGTGCTACCGGCGTTGACGTTCAACACATTGCCGGTCGCGCCACCGGTGCCGACGGTGATATTGCCACCGCCAATGTAGCTGCCACCGTTGGCGAGAGTCAGATAATTGTAGTTGGCACTCGCGCCACTGCCGATG
>JBAXAT010000059.1:0-7348 GCA_037142335.1 Verrucomicrobiota bacterium
GACTTCAAATCACGCATCTCGTTCACCACGCCGCGCTCGTTCTGCCATTGTGCCTTCAGCTTGCGGCTCTGCTCCTGCAAACTGGCCAACTCCTTCTCGAGTTTGGCCAGCCGCTCTTTGCTGGCCTTGTCAGTTTCCTTCTTCAACGCCGTTCGCTCAATTTCCAACTGCATCACGCGCCGTTCGATCTGATCAATCTCCGTTGGCAACGAATCAAGTTCAATCCGCAACCGGGACGCCGCTTCATCAATGAGATCAATCGCTTTGTCCGGCAAGAACCGGTCCGCGATATATCGGTGCGACAACACCGCCGCGCTCACCAACGCGCTGTCCTGAATCCGCACGCCGTGGTGAACTTCGTAGCGTTCCTTCAACCCGCGCAAAATAGCGATCGTGTCCTCGACCGACGGTTCACCAACGAGGATCGGCTGAAACCGGCGTTCCAGCGCCGGGTCCTTCTCGATGTACTTGCGATACTCATCCAGCGTCGTCGCGCCGATCGTGTGCAATTCGCCACGAGCCAGCGACGGCTTGAGCATGTTCGCCGCGTCCACCGGCGCGCCCTCCGCCTTGCCGGCGCCGACGACAGTGTGGAGTTCGTCAATGAACAGGATAATCTGCCCCTCGGCGGCAATCACTTCCTTGAGAAACGCTTTCAGCCGGTCTTCAAATTCGCCACGGTATTTCGCGCCGGCTAGCATCGAGCCGATGTCCAATGTCACGACCCGCTTGCCTTTGAGACCTTCCGGCACGTCGCCGGAAACAATGCGCCGCGCCAAACCTTCGACAACCGCCGTCTTGCCGACGCCGGGTTCGCCGATTAAGACCGGATTGTTCTTTGTGCGCCGGGACAACACCTGCATCACCCGCCGGATTTCCATGTCGCGTCCGATGACCGGGTCGAGCTTGCCTTTCCGTGCCTCCTCGGTGAGATCGCGGCCATATTTTTGCAGTGTTTGATATTTGTCCTCGGGATTCTGATCGGTCACGGTGGCATTGCCGCGAACTTCCCGGAGCGCCTTGAGAATGTCACTGGTCTTGGCGGCGATTTTTTTGTGGTCAGCGAGTCCAAGCAACAGATGTTCGGTGCTGACGAATTGGTCTTTGAGTTTGTCGGCGTGCATCTGCGCGGCGTCGAGCACTTGCTTCAACGCTTTGCTCAGGAAGGTTTCCGCCGCGCCGTGAACTTGCGGGCGCCGGTTCAAGTCATCGTCAAGTTTATGGAGCAGATTGTCGGGTTGCAAGCCGAGTTTCTCCAGCAACGGCCGCACGAGACCGTCCGGTTGCTGGATGAGCGCGGTGAGCAAGTGTTCACAGTCCACTTCCTGATGGTTGAGCTTCTGCGCCACCGCATGGGCGGCTTGCAAAGCGTCCTGCGCCTTAATCGTCAGCTTATCGGGGTGAATCATGCTTCCACGTTATAAGCAAGGCCGGTGCCAATCGCAAACCCGCAGTCTTCCGCGACGATGAGTCAGAGTGGCAGAACTGCGACTGTGCCAAGCGCTGGCAAGTGGGACAGATGAGACTCGGAATGACAGCAAGGGAGACTGGTTACGTCATTGGAGCGTGCAATTTGGGCGGGGATGAGCGATAATACAACCTTATGCCATTTCGCGCGCTTGGACTTGATGCCAATATTTTGAAAGCCGTCACCGCTGCCGGCTACACGGAACCAACTCCCATTCAGTCTGCGGCCATCCCGCTGATTCTGGCCGGGCATGACTTAATCGGTATTGCCCAGACCGGGACCGGCAAGACGGCGGCGTTCACATTGCCAATTCTCGGAAAACTAGCAGGGCTGATTAGCACCGGTCAGCGGCGCGGGATTCGTGTCTTGGTTGTGGCGCCGACGCGGGAATTGGTGGCCCAAATCGAGGAGAATGTGCGCGCTTACGGTCGCTATGTGCCGTTGCGCATGGCAACGGTTTTTGGCGGTGTCAGCGAACGACCCCAAATTGTCGCACTCCGCGCCAACGTGGACATAGTCGTGGCGACACCGGGGCGCTTACTGGATTTGATGGGGCGGCGGTTTGGAGATTTTACCGGCGTGCAATTCCTAGTTCTGGATGAAGCCGACCGAATGCTTGACATGGGGTTCCTGCCGGACATCCGACGGATTGTCAAGGCGTTGCCAGTGAAGCGCCAGACGTTGCTATTCTCGGCGTCGCTGTCACGGGAGATTGAGCAGGTAACACGGGAGTTTCAGCAGGCACCGAAAGTTGTCCAGATCGGTCGCCGGGCGAATCCTGCCGAGACGGTCACGCAATTTGTCTATGAAGTACCGAAACATCTCAAGTCACCGATGCTCGTTCACCTGTTGAATGACCCCAAATTTAATATGGTGCTGGTATTTGTGCGAATGAAGCACATGGCGGACAAGGTCGCCAATTATCTAGAGCACAAAGGAATCAAAACAACAACGATTCACTCAAACCGCTCACAAGCTCAACGGTTGCGTGCTTTGAAGGACTTCAAGTCGGGAGCCGTCCGCGTACTCGTGGCGACAGATATTGCCGCACGCGGTATCGACGTGGATGGAATCTCGCACGTAGTGAACTACGATTTTCCGATGCACTCCGAGGATTATGTCCATCGGATCGGTCGCACCGGTCGGGCTAACGCAGTGGGGGATGCGATTAGCTTTGTCACATCCGCCGACCACGGCTCGTTGCGGGCGTTAGAGCGATTTATCGGTCGTGGAATTGTCCGGAAACGGGCGGAAGGATTTGACTATAAAGCGGCCGGTGTACCAGGGGCTGATGAAGGCGAACGCCAGCATCGATCCGGGCAACAAGGACACTCCCAAGCGCACGCGTCCGCAAAACCCGGGCAGAGCACGACTGGCCAAGGGCGCCATAGCGGTCAAGTCGGTCACCGATTCCAGTCCCGGTGGCGCCGGTAATTGCCACCAGTGTAGTAATTACTTCTTCTTACCGATCGATTGCTTCGCGAATGCAGCCTTTTGCTTGGCTTGTTTGAATTGGTCGGCTTTGGCCTGCTTCTGCGATGACTGCTTTTGAACGGCCTTCGGAGATCTATCGCCCATAATCGTTCTACCTTTCGTCTGCGGTTGTCTAATTGGCGGAATGCTTTGTTTCTCCGCTCACAATGACCATGACTGATTTAACCCGATATGTAAACAGCAGATGCAATTCATCACTCACCGGCAGCACTTAGACACCACGTTGACACGGGCGCTAGCTTTGCTTACAATTCAAGTGTTCGGGACGCGGCGGGTTAGCGTGATTAATTCGTCCCGGATAAAATCGCAGTTAGACTGCTCGACATTAAGTTATCGTCACATCCATTAAAGGAAGATTGATTATGCCACCGAAAGTTGAAGCCAAAGAAAAGGACGCCGCCACAAAGTCGGGGGTTGTGAAAGACAAGAATTTGCAAGCCGCGATTGCCATCATCCAAAAGCAATACGGTGACGGCGCAATCATGCGACTGGGCGCGGAGATGTCCCATGTTGATATTTCCGTTATCCCAACCGGGGCTCTCTCACTGGATCTCGCACTCGGTGTGGGCGGTCTTCCACGCGGTCGTGTCGTGGAACTTTATGGCCCTGAAAGCGGCGGCAAAACGACACTCTCCTTATCGGTGATTGCCAACGCACAAAAAGCCGGTGGTTTGGCGGCAATGATTGATGTCGAACATGCGCTCGATCCGTCGTATGCCCGCCGCATCGGCGTGAACCTCGATGATTTATTGGTGAGTCAACCAGATGGCGGTGAAGAAGCGCTGACGATTGCCGAGACGCTCATTCGTAGTAATGCCGTGGATGTGCTGGTGATTGACTCGGTGGCCGCGTTGGTGCCCCGGCAGGAATTGGAAGGTCAGATGGGCGATGCCACCGTTGGCGCGCAGGCCCGGTTGATGAGCCAAGCGTTACGGAAGTTGACCTCGGCGATTCACAAAGCGAAGACCTGCTGTATTTTTACAAACCAAATCCGCGAGAAGATCGGCGTGATGTTTGGTAATCCAGAAACGACGCCGGGCGGACGCGCACTCAAGTTCTACGCCAGCGTCCGGCTTGATTTGCGTCGCGTCAGCGTCATCAAGGACAGTGCCGGCAAGGTGCTTGGTAGCCACGTTCGTGCGAAGGTCGTAAAGAATAAGGTCGCGCCACCATTCGCCGAAGCTGAGTTCGACATTATGTACGATTGCGGTATCTCGCGCGAAGGCTCGGTAATTGATGTCGCCACTGAACTTGGTGTGCTGGAAAAACGAGGCTCATGGCTCGCGTTCGAGGGTCAACAGCTCGGCCAAGGCCGGGAGGCCACCAAAGAAGCCTTGCGCACAACGCCGGCGATGCTCGAGAAGATTATTACCATCGTGAAACAGAAAGTTTCGGAAGGTGCGGCGGTTGGTAAGGGTTTTGGCGCTACCTCAGGGTAGAGATTCTTGATGAATTCAAAAACATCCCCACGCACCCGCTATGCCATTGTCGGCACCGGCGGGCGGGTCGGTATGTATATCGAGCCACTGGCCACCAAGTACCGGCCAGTATCTGAGCTGGTGGCATTGTGCGATCTCAGCCAAACTCGCATGAACTTTTGGAATGGCCGGCTCGAAAAGGATTTTCACCATCCGACTGTACCGACGTATTTAGCCGGCGATTTCGACCGGATGCTGCGCGAACAAAAGCCAACCGTGGTGATTGTGTGCAGCATGGATTGCACACACCACGAATACATTATCCGCGCAATGCAACTCGGTTGCGATGTCATTTCCGAGAAGCCGATGACGATTGACGCCGCGAAAGCTAATGCAATTTTCGACGCCATCAAGACTACCGGTCGATCACTGCGGGTGACATTCAATTACCGGTTCGCGCCAGTCGTTACAAAGGTCTACGAACTGCTACGGCAAGGTGTAGTTGGGAAACCGTTAGCGGTTGATTTCTCGTGGGTCCTCGACACTAGTCACGGCGCGGATTATTTCCGGCGTTGGCACCGGGAGAAGGATGAGTCTGGTGGTTTGCTTGTACACAAGTCAACTCACCACTTCGACCTGATTAACTGGTGGCTTGGCTCGGTCCCGGCAACTGTTTATGCCATGGGCGAGTTAAAGTTTTACGGACGCAAAAACGCCGCCGCGCGCGGTGAAAAGTACGACTACACGCGCTATACCGGTGCTGCCGGTGCCAAGCAAGATCCATTTGCGCTGACGCTGGAACAAGATGCGCCTTTTGGCGGTGCGTCGTTGAAAGCGTTGTATCTCGACGCGGAAGCCGACAGCGGATACATCCGGGACCGCAATGTTTTCGGTGACAACATCACCATCGAAGACACGATGGCCGTAATGGCTCGTTACCGGAATGGCGTGATCCTGAATTATTCACTCATCGCCTACTCGCCTTGGGAGGGTTACCGGGTGGCGATTACCGGTACCAAAGGCCGGTTGGAACTTTACGACAAGCACGGCTCGCACATCATTGCCGGGCAAAGCGACGCGGAATTGTCCGCCGCGCAAGCGCGCGAACACGCCCAGCAGTTGCGGGTTTTCCCAATGTTTGGCGTCCCGTACAATGTGGAAATTCCGCAGGCAGAGGGCGGCCACGGTGGCGGTGACCCGTTGTTGCAGGAGCAACTCTTTTCACCAACGGCGCCGGTAGATCCATTTGGCCGCACCGCCAGCCACATTGATGGCGCGGCCTCTATTTTATTGGGCATTGCCGCCAATAAATCGCTGGCGACCGGCTTACCGGTGCAAGTAGATGACCTGTTGAAGTTACCGGACCGGTAATCAGCCGCGCTTGACGCGCGTGCCGTCGTTGTCAGCGGTCAAGATGTGTGGCTGGCAACGGATACGTAACTTTGTGTATATACCGGTCATGGCCTCGGCCACCGCACGTTCCGCATGTTCGGTCACGCAAACGATGGACGGTCCACTGCCGCTGAGCCAA
This sequence comes from Verrucomicrobiota bacterium, assembly GCA_037142335.1. Classification (GTDB taxonomy): domain Bacteria; phylum Verrucomicrobiota; class Verrucomicrobiia; order Palsa-1439; family Palsa-1439; genus CAINDI01. The sequence continues at coordinate 5,912 of JBAXAT010000059.1, forward strand.
CCGCCAAGTGCGCCGGCTTCGACCCCGGCCGCAATCACCGCGTCCAACATCGGCATCAATTTCTGCCGGTATGGCTGGTGGAGCTTGTCGTCAAACAAACCACGGAGCAGTGCGTAGTCGCCGGTCGCAAAAATCGCCGTGATGAGTGCCGCGCGGTTGAGGTTGGCGACAGCATCTCGGAGCGGCACTTGCTTGGGCAGGAACGCGCGCGATTTTTCGGTGGCGACTTCGTAATCCGGGCAACACACCACAAATTTTAACGTTGCCGGTACGCTGAACCGCCGGTAACGCACTGTGCCACCAATCTGCGCGGCCACCACAAATCCGCCAAATAATGCCGGCGCGGCGTTATCAGGGTGGTTTTCAAGACCGGCAACTAGCTCGAGCAACGCCGCCTCACCAAGTGGCCGGCCGTTAAGTTCGTTGAGCGCTGAGATAATTCCCAATCGCACCGTCACACTCGAGCCGAGACCGCTGGCCGCTGGCACTTCGCCTTTGACTTCGATCTGCGCGCCGTGGGGCTTTATTTTTGCACGTTCAAAAAATGCCGCCGCCGCTTCCCGGCTCAGCGCGTTGGCCGCAGCGCAATTCCGCTGGTTGTCCACGCGTTCAATGCCAGGCGTGTCCGTCTCGCGCAATGAAATCTGGTTGTGCAGTTTCAGCGCGAGGCCGAGCGTGTCAAACCCAGGGCCAAGATTGGACGTGCTGGCCGGTACGCGAACGTTGACCGATGGCTTCCTCATAGCTGGCGATATAGCCCGGTCTAACCGGCAAGTCAATCAGTTGGCTGCGCCACCGATAAGCACCGAATCAAGCGGCCTTTATTTCGAGCAGTTCCACTTCGTAACCATCGGGATCGGTGATGAAAGCCATTTTGCCACCGGTCTTGAATTTCTCTCGCCAGCCATCAGGCCAAATGGCAACGCCTTGCTTTTCTAGCTCGTCACATTTGCCGATTAGGTCAGGATAGCCAACGGCGGTGTGCATCAAATCTTCCGGTACCTTTAATTGGTAGTCGGGCGAGTAGCAAAGTTCGAGTGTGTGGTGGCTACCGGCAATGGCGAGATAGGCGAGTTGGTTGCCGGCTGGTGATTTGGCGGTACGGCTCGTGCAGCGGAAACCGAGTTGCTCGTACCAAGCAATGGACTTGTCAAGATTGCTAACGCGAATACGGGTGTGCAGGAATGCCGGCATGATAGTTTCTCTGGTTTATTTTGCGTGAATCACTCGCCGTTACTTCGGGCTATAATTGGTGGCCGGGAGTGAGTTAGCTGGCGGTGGCGGTTGGTTCACCGGTTGTGGATTCACCGGTCGGCCATTGGCATCAACTAAAATATCTTCCGGCACTTGAATGGTCCGCCCATCCGGCGTGATTTCCGTATGCCAGCGCCGAACGATGTGTGTGGTGGTATCGAATGGCGCGGCAATGCCACCGAC
>JBAXAT010000060.1:0-7322 GCA_037142335.1 Verrucomicrobiota bacterium
ATACCGGACGTTCTTGGCCTGCTTATTGAAATTCACACGGAAACTCCGCAATTGTCGTGCTGACAATTGAAACGCACCTGACCAGCGCGCCACATTCCAGCCATCCGCTGGTAACACTAATTTCTCTGTACCGGGTCGGTATGTCTTTACCGTACTGGTTGCGAGATAACCGACATCGAGGTAATCGCGAAACTGATCAAGTGCGACAGGCGGTGTCGCACCGGTAAACTGCGCAATCTCCCAACGCACCGCACCATCCCATTCCGGTGCCGCTTTTGGCCACATACCGGCATTGGTAAATTCCTTGCCATTCAGTGATGTCTGGATCACAAAACTTTTTAGCCGCCGGCCCGGTACGTCGGCAAGAATCGTCAACTTACCAAGCGCGACATTGTCATTCATATCCACGTTATAAATCTTCGGTCGTCGGTTGTCAGCGAGCGCAACCCACGCCGGGTAATCGCCTTGTGCAATGGCAAACCCTGGCTCGCGACCCTCCTCGGAATCCGATGCGTAAGCTGTCGCTGCCGCCGAAGCGGTCTGAATCTTACCTTCAAAGACACCAGTATACGGCGCTGTTTCCACTAATTGGAAAGCCTCCATTCGGTCACCACTAGTCGCGGAGGCGCGAACAGTGATTATATTCTTACCGGCAGTCTTGCTGGCAGCCGGGTCAATGATGCGAATATTAATCTGAGCGCCCGGTTTAATTTCATTGTCGACGCGAATGGTGCTTAATGCCACCGTTGGGGCGACGATTTGATCAGCAGCCATTCGCGCACGGATCATCGCTTCGAGCGCCCGCTGTTCCTGCTCGACCCTGCTCAGAATCTTACCAGAGGAAATGAACAGCTCTGCATCTGCCGCCACCGTGATATTGTTGGCCAACTTGCCAGTAATAGCCGGGTGCAATTGTTTGAATTTTTCAGAGTAATCGAAGTGCACCGTGTCGCCGCCGAGAAGTTGCAATATCCGGTCGCCTTTTTTGGGGGCACCGAGAATGGTGGGCAGCGCGCCTTCAAACTTAGTCTTGGAATCACCAAATGGCAGGAGGCTAAAAATCTCCTCGTCGCCCGAATCCGCCCAGACGCGAACTTCAATATTCGCGGACTTACCGGCAGTGGCGAGGTTGCGGTCTTCGAGTTGGATCTTCAGCGGAACACCGGGAACGATTGTTTGCTGGTCGGCGGCCAGACCAACCCGAACCTCAGTGGCTTCAATAAGCTTTTTGAGTTTTAGGTAGAGTTTGCCTTCAAGGATCCGGGCATTGGCGTGAGTTGGTTCAATGGCAAACACTTGATCGATGGATTGCCGGGCTTCGGGGTATAGTTCCTGGTCAAATTTCACAAGTGCCAATTGATAATTGGCTTGCGCTTGCAAGTATGCGTCTTTCCGGCGGGCGAGTTTTTCCAGCAAGTCTGTCGCGGCGTCGAAATGTTTCGTGAGTCGGTCCACTTCCGCAACTTTCAACTCGGCGTCGCGTTTCGCCTGTGTGCCAGCAAAATCCTTGGCCGTGGCTACTTGTTCGAATTGCGCCCGGGCCCGCGGGAACTCCTGCCTGGCAAACGAGATCGACGCGAAGGCCACTAGCAAGCGCGCCCGAATTTCGGAATCGAAACTCTGCGGGGCGGAGTCGACCCACTGAATCAATGTTCGCGCCAAAACATCGGCCTCATCGTAATTACCAAGCTCAGTATTTTTCTCAATCAGCCAGATGGTGAATGCTGGATCGAGTTCTTTATACAGCTGGCCGGCCATGTCGCTATTGCCGGCGAGTTGCTGCCAGGCACTATCGAGCTTGCCGCCGAGGAACGCGGCTTGGGCGACGAACAACGGATACCGGCGGTCACCGCGTTCAACCGGGATGACCGAGCCAATGCTGGCGAGCGATTTAGACCGGAGCGCGAGCAGCGCATTCCGGGCATCGTCCGGCAATGCGCTCCCCATCAAGTCGAGACCAATGGCAGAATTGACTGCCGCCAGATCACCTTCAAGCGCGTTGCTGGCTTGCACGATTGCGCGTTGAAACGTCGGATTACCGGAGTCCTTGGCGATTCTCCAGAAATGCGGTAGCAGCGCAAATAATTCACCGTCGCGTTTCTGTGTGCGAAGATTGTCGAAGGCGAGCTGTTCGAGCGTGTCATAGTAATTATTGGCGGCCCATGTGACCGGCACACTGCTGCTAAAAATCCGGATGAGGCAGTTAAGTTCATCCGCACTAAGTTTGGCCGGATTCAGCCGGGCCAGCTGAATAAGATTGGGCAGTGTGCTGCGTGCCGGTATGGCAGCCGAACTAGTTAGGAACGCGCCGAGTTTGGTAAAGTATTGTTTGCGGCCAGCTTCGGTGCTGGCGTCGGCAGCGTGATACATCCACGCCGCGCCGTTGGCATAGCCATCAAAGCGGGTCTTGCCATCGAAAGTCTCGATCTTGGTTAGGAGTGCGTTACGCAACGCCTGGTCGGACGCCATCGCGCGCCAATGGATATCAAAAAATTGTTGACGGCCGTAGACATTCTTTTCGCCTTCGTAGCCGAATGGGTATTTTTCGTAATCAACAAGCACCTCGGCGGCGGCATTCGCACCGAGATGTTTCTCATCATCGCAATAGGCCCAAAACATGATATCAACAAATCGCGTGCGGCGAACTTCATCGGCATACATCGCATCAAAGTAACTTCTCACCGGGAAGTCTTTTGCGAGTGAGTTAAATTCATTGACGATGAGCCACTGATAAGTACAAGTCGCGCTTCGCTCAATCCGGTAATCGGATTGCAGAAGCGTTTTTTGCTCGATCATTTTAGCGAGTACTTCGGAATGTAAGCTTTGCTCAACCCCGGCAGGCGCCCGTCGTGAAGCGCGGAACCAGTCGAAGATTTCCCGGTTAAATTGATTTTTGGCAAGCTGGTCGAGCAAGGTTTTTGCGAGTACATCGGAAATTCTGCGGGCGCGGACACGGTCGCCGGTTTGCAACGCGGCGAGCGTTTCGCGGAGTGCACGGTTGAAACCCTGCGGTTCATACCGAGTGAGTTGATCGGCAAGGATTTCGAATTGGAAATCCAGCAGTTCAGCCCGCGGTTGGAGCAGGAACGCGAGCGTCGCGCTGCCAAAAGCCGTTCGTTTTGTGTCGTAATCGCGAACCAACGCATAAGTAGCGCGCGCGGCGGTGAGGAGTGCAGCATTGTCTTTTATGCGCAAGGCAACAATGACCTTAGCTAAACCTTGGCAGAGCGGTGTGGGTGGTTTACCAAACTCGCCGATAGCTGGATCAAGAACTTGCTTAAATTGCTCTTCAATCGGCACGATTAACGCGGCCTGCGTTTCAGCTTCGGCAATTTTAGTAGCGTCTTTAGTTTTCTGCGCAGCATCGAGCGCAAGCCTGGTGGTGTTGGCCCATTGTTTAAATTCAGTCAGAGCAACGCCAAAAATAGCCTTACGTTGATCGAGCGTGTACGGCAACCAATCAAGCGCGTGGAGATAGCTGGCCAATTTAGATTTATCGCCAAACCGCCAAGCGGCAGTGATGTAATCCCGCGCCGCGTCAAGATTGAAAAACGCCAGCGGCGTCTGGCTGGTTTGCTCGGCACCAAATTTAAGCTGTAACCGGCCCGGCGTTTCGGACGGCAAACTGCGGAATAAATCGTAAAGCTCCGTGGTGGACAGATTCCAAGATTCTTGCTGCGTCAGCCAGGCGCCACGCGCATCACCGGCAGCAAGTGTGTTGACCAGTGCGGCCCCACGGCCAGGCACGCCAGATAAAGCTTCAGATTGTTTCTTTAATAGCACCACATCGTTAGTCGCAGCAAAAGGCAGATTGGGGCTGCTGGGTGATTTACGGAACAATGCCGGATATTTGATAGCGAGGTCGGTCCATTGTGTCGGACTGGCTAATGCGCCGGCAACGTCCACCCGCGCCATAAAAGCCGCGCGTTCGGCGTCGCTGAACTTTTGGAAGGCATATAGGAAAATTTCACTTCGTACGGTCAGCAGCCGGGTGTAGCCCGGTTCGGTGAAGCGGGCATTGGCAAACAAGGTAATGATCTCGCGGAACGTATCAGCAGTCGGTACGGCATCAAGGTAGGCATTTGCGGCGGTACTGATGGCAGTGAAGTTATTGTCCTGCGGACCGGCGGGACTAACTTTGGCGGCGAGTGTAGCAACAAGAAATTGGAAACGCGCCTGTACCCGGTGACTGTTGCGGATGAGTGGAGCGATACGCTGGCAGGCCGGTAGCGCATCCGCAATTTCGGGACGTGGTACGCTGAGTTCAGTCATTAGATAGTCAAGAAATTCCCAATAGAAAAAACGCTCCATTTCCACCGACATCTGATCGGCCATGACCAGCGCCAACCGGCGGGCCAGCGCGGCGGTCTGTTTGCGGTCGCGCGCAGCGGTGAGGAACCAGCGGTCAAACTTTTTTGCGGCAACGGATTGGCGCAGGTTATCGCCAAGTTCGTCCATGAACCGGTAGGCATCGTCGGTCGCGCCGAGAAAATCTACTTGGATTTGGTAAAGCTGCGCCGCAACCTCGGAGGTTTCAGCACCGGCCGGTGCGGTACGGAGGAATTGTTTGTAGCGCGACGCGGCAGTGCGAAAGTCGCCGGCGAGTGCGGCGTTTTCAGCAGCCGCCCTAAGGAGCGGTGCCGGTACATTGAGATTCTGCGCGAAATAGGCTTTGACAGCAGCCGATGCGGTATATGGGCAGTTTAATCCTTTAGCTTGCTGCAGGAGCTTGGCGACCTCGTCGCCAGACACAGTGCCTGGATTTTTCTGGACGCGTTCGATTGCCGCGCGGAATTCGTTGGAGTTTTGGGCCCGGGCACTCAGCCCGGTCACTAGAATGAGTACAACAAGCAGGGAGCGTTTCATTTTTTGAGGCGGGCTTCGATTTGCGGCATGATTTGTTTGGCCTTTGTGGCGTAGGAACTTTCCGGATATTCGAGCAACAGCTTCGAGCACTTCTCGTAAGCCTTTGCCACGTCACCGGACTTGTAGGCAACCAGCACCCATTTTAACAGCATTGCGTCGAGAAAACTCGCGTCCGGGTGGTCCTGAAAAACCTGTTCAAGCAGGCTATTAGCTTGGCTGTAATCTTTCGTATCAACGTAATAATCCACAAGCTTGGCCAGAGATGCGCCAGCAAACTCGCTGTCAGGGTAACGCTCGGCACAAGATTTGTACTGTTGGACGGCAGCTTCTTTGTGTTCGGGGCCAGATTGCAATTCGGTCGCTTGCGCAATCCGAAACGCCGCTTCGGCTTTTGCCTGAGATTTTGGCAACTTGAGCACTTGATTGAAGACGACAAGTGCGTCTTTGTATTGTTTGTTGTCCATCCGGATTTTACCAATCCCCATCAACGCCTGATCTGCAAATGGCGAATCTGGGAAAAGCCGGTTGAATGTAGCGCACGTCGCCATGGCACTCTCATAATCTTCAGCGGCAAGGTGCAACTCCCATTTTAGCTTGAAGGCATCCTGTTGGAGTGCGACTGGTATGGCTTTGTTGGCGTGAATGACAAATTCTACGCGCTTCAGACCATCATCGGCTTTAGCTTTTGCGCCAGCCATCAAGCCAACGTTTTGGATTAATCCCATGCTTTGATAAATGCGGGCCAGCTCGAGAAATGCGGTGGCTTCAACGAGATTTTTGCGCGCCTTAATCACCGGGTCGGCTACGACATCTTGCGAGGCACGCGGCCGGTTGTCAATTTCGCCGCCAATCTTAAGCGCAGCTTCGACCAGACGTGGCGTTTCACCAACGATGTGCCGTTCGTCGGTGTAGCTGACTACAATTTCGTCATCAGAACCGCAGATAAGGACCTGATCGCTCTGGTCAACCGGCTTGCCGGCCTCTGCGGAGGCAATTGTGAGCTTGCCAGTAAATCGACCGGTATGTACCGGTGGCACACCAATTTCAGTCAACTTTACCATGACTTGGTCCCGGACTTTGAGTGGCTTTTTGTCGGCATTGAGAAATTTATCCGCAGTCACACCTTGCGTGGTTGCGTCGGCCTCGTCTTCGTCTCTGTATCTAGAAATGACAGTGACGGTCGTGGCATCAGCGGCATCAGAAACATCGAGGTCCGCGTCTTGCAGAACGATAAACATCGGTTGGTCAAAAAATACAGCCGCCGCACGGGTTTCGTAGTCACCGAGCGTAAAGTTGATAGCACCGCTGGAGACAACTTTGACTTTAGATTCACGCGGGACATTAATCTTGCCGGACTCGTCGTTAGTATCAATATACCGAGTGGTAATACTGTCGCCACCAATAACTTGCAGGATTCGATCACCTGGTTTAGCGAGGCCGATTTCGGTCGGAATCGAACCGATATACACATCGCTACCGAGGCTGAGCGGAACACAGTCAATGTTTTCCTTGTCACCATGTGTGGTCTCAACAGTAACAGTTACCGGCTTGCCGAGGCTGGTTAACACCGGTAAGTCGATGTCGCGCACTTTCACATAGAACCGCCGGCCGGCTTCGATGTATTGGACCGTCGGACTATTCGGGTCTACAAACGTGCCGACCATGCTGAGCGCTTCGATGGCTTTACCCCAGTTCTGCTGCGCGAAATGGCACATGCCGATATAATAATAGGCTTGGTTGGCCCAGATAGTATTTGGATAGTCATTTGTAATTTTGCGAAGAATTGGAAAGGCAGTGCTGTATTGGTGCATCTGAAAATACGCAACACCCATGAGGTAAAGCCCTTCTAGGTAAATCTCACGGTCAGCAACACTCAACTCGGTGCTATCCACTTGATCAAGCGCCTTAATGTTGGCAAGATAACCGATGGCTTTGGCAATGTCTCGGATACCGACGTAATACCGGCCAAGCGCGAGAAAGGCGGTATACCGGACGCGGCTCTTGGGATATTGTTCAAGAATCCTTTCGAGTCCTTTGACACCACGCTCAGTTTCTTTCGCCTGTAGAAACTCCTGCGATTGATCGAGGAGGCGTTGGGCTTCCATCTCACCGGTATCGTCGGTGCGCAACTTGGCTTCGCGGGCGGCGAAACTGGTTAGTGGTAATAGGCCGACCACAATTAAAATTTTTAAAAGGTTATTCCGCATCCACGCCTCCGCCGATGTTGACGCCCAACGCTTCGAGTTCCTGATGGGCCGTGCTGGATTGACTGCTCTTGGGATACTTTTTTAATACACCGCGCAATAACGCAATGTACTGTTTTCGGTCATCCCGGTAAAGGGAAGCGATTTTCAACGCCGCAGCCGGCGCTTGATCTTGAAAGAAGTTTTCAATCTCGCGTAACTGCTTTATCGTCTGGTCACGCTGCTTCAACGCCAGATAGCAGTCGACGATTC
>JBAXAT010000061.1:0-7297 GCA_037142335.1 Verrucomicrobiota bacterium
AGCCAAATGCCAACGATGAGGTTGCAGCTGTCGAGGGATTCAGTCACCACGGGATACTGCGGCTGAAAGCGGCCGGCGGGTGCAAGATCGCGAAGTTCAAATTCGATACCGCCAATCCGTTTGGCAATTACATTGTAGATAAGAGCCCCAAGGATGCCACCAACAAAACCAACGACAGCATATAGTACCAGCGTTAACAAAACCCAAATAGAGCAAGTTATAATCGCTTCCAGGCCACTGACTTTAGAAGTTAATACTGCCTTGAGCAAAACAAATGGCAAGAGGAGTAAACCAAGCAGTCCATGAATGGTTCCCATCATGATTCCGACTTGGCGCGGTGCGATGTAGGTTAGTTGTTTTCGCATGACTCAATTCCAGAGGTCGCAGTCATCGAATGTCTTCTTATGGCGTCAGCGATGCTGCGTCAACCGGAATCGGCGTCCTTTGCTGGTGGGCACCGGCATCCTGCCGGTTGCAATTGGCTTGCGGTTGGTTGGGCGCAACGGTATCCATTGGTCATGACTCGGATGCTTTGGCTCGGCCTCGCCTTGACCCTGCTCGTGCCGCTCGGTGTGCGCGCGGAGCCGGTCACGGTCTGCGTCATCGCTATCCGGGAAGACATTACCCATAATACCCTGTACCTCGTCCGGCGCGGACTGAAAGAAGCGGTTGCGACTGGTGCGAAGGCAGTCATTCTCGATATGGACACCAATGGTGGCCGCGTGGACGTGACCGAAGATATTATCAAGGCACTCCAACACTCACCGATCCCGGTGTATACCTTCGTCGACGCCAAGGCTTTTTCTGCCGGTGCCTACATCGCGGCGGCGACCACCAACATTTACATGACACCAGGTAGCGTGATTGGCGCGGCAACGCCAGTAATGCTCTCGTCCGGTGGCGAAGGCGTAATGGCGCTACCAAAATCCTACGAGGAGAAACTCAATTCGGCGATGCGCGCCTTGATTCGCGCAACTGCCGAGCAGAAAGGCCACAACCCGGACGTGTTTGAGGCAATGGTTGATTCTGACAAGGAACTCGTGATTGACGGTAAGACCCTCAATCCGAAGGGCAAACTCCTGACACTGACCGATACCGAAGCCGCGCGCACCTATGGTCAACCGCCGATGGCCTTGCTTTCAGCCGGGACGGTGAAAACGCTTCCCGATCTAATCGGCAAACTCAATCTTGCCGGCGCGAATGTGGTGGAAATCAAACCGTACGGCTTCGAAGTCGCGGCGCGGTGGATTACGACATTGTCACCGATCTTAATCCTGATTGGGATGGCGGCGATTTATTTTGAATTCAAACTCGGCGGCATCGGCTTGCCGTTGCTGGTCGCGGTCGCCGCATTCGGGTTGTACTTTTTTGGCTTTTTCGCGGCTGGACTGGCCGGCTGGGAAGACGTCGTGGTGTTTGCGGTTGGACTACTATTGATTTGTGTGGAGTTGTTTGTATTACCGGGACACGCGGTGCCGGGTGTAATGGGCGCGGCGCTGATTTTGGTTTCACTGGTCATGGCCATGGTGCAACGCTGGCCCGGCGGGCCGATTATTCCGGCGTGGCCGGAGTTGCACGTGCCCATTTTATCAGTGACCGGCGGGTTTGTCGGATCGGTGGTCGTGATGCTATTAGCTGGGCGATTCTTGCCGGCATCGCCGTTTTTCAGACGAATGGAATTAACCGCCGCCACGAACACCTCTGAAGGCTACACGACTGCGACCAGCGCCGCCGACAACCTGCTCGGCGCGATGGGCGTAGCTGAAACGATGTTGCGTCCGTCCGGTAAGGGCCGGTTCAGTGGCCAGATTGTGGACGTAGTGACGGAAGGCGAATTAATTGAGAAAGACACAGCGATTAAAATCATCGAAGTACAAGGCAGCCGTGTCGTGGTAACTCAGACCGGATAATTTATGGAAATTATTTTAGGAATCGGATTACTGGTGGTGATCGGGCTGGTGCTGATTGGTGTCGAATTTTACATGCCGGGCTTTGTACTGGCCACCGTCGGCATTATCCTGATGTTGACAGCGGATTTTATTTGCCTGACGCATTTTGGCTCAAACTGGGCGGCCGGTTTGTTTTTAGCGGAAGTCGCACTCTCGGTGCTAACAGGCTATGTCGTCATCAAAACCATCCCACAAACCGCTGCCGGTAAACGGATGATTTTGTCGCACGAACAAAAAAACGTCTCTGCAGCCAGTCAGGCGCCGGAATTAGTTGGTGCCGAGGGCGTCGCCCAGACAACGCTGCGGCCGTCCGGTATGGCAGAGATTGTTGGCAAACGTCTCGACGTTGTTGCCGAATCTGATATGATTGCGCGCGGCAGCACCATCAAGGTTATCGCAGTGGAAGGTAGCCGCATCGTCGTTAGGAAAGTTTAACTCGAAAAGGAGAACATCATGCCCATCGGTCAACTCGTATTAGTCGCACTGGCAGTCATCGCTGCCGTCTTTGCATTTATCGTTGTCATCGTCGTCGGATCATTTATCAACACTTGGATTCAAGCCCGGTTTTCCGGCGCCCCGATTACATTCATCAATCTGTTGAGCATGAAGCTGCGCCGCGTGCCCATCGGCCTGATCGTCCAGAGCCGTATCACTGCTGTCAAAGCCGGCATCCCGCTAACGACCGACCAGCTTGAAGCGCATTACCTCGCTGGCGGCGATGTCAATCAGGTCGTCCGTGCGCTGATCGCGGCCGAGAAAGCCACGCTTAACCTCGGCTTCAACCAAGCCGCTGCCATTGATCTCGCGACGCACCAATCCGGCAAGAGCGTCTTCGAAGCCGTGATGACGTCCGTAAACCCAAAGGTCATTGATTGTCCCAACCCGGCCAGCGGCAAGCAACTCATTACCGGCGTCGCCAAGGACGGCATCGAACTGCGCGTCAAAGCGCGCGTCACCGTACGCACGCATCTCGACCGATTTGTCGGCGGCGCGACGGAGGAAACCATCATTGCCCGCGTCGGTGAAGGCATCGTCACCGCCATCGGCTCGGCGAATTCGTACAAGGATGTGCTCGAAAATCCCGACACAATCTCCAAGACAGTCTTGGCGAAAGGTCTGGATGCCAGCACGGCCTTCGGCATCATGTCCATTGACATTGCAGATGTGGATGTCGGCGACAACATCGGCGCACGCCTCCAAACCGAACAGGCCGAAGCCAACAAACAGATTGCCCAGGCTGCCGCCGAAACGCGCCGCACCCTCGCCGTTGCCAGCGAACAGGAAATGAAAGCCCGGACGCAGGAAATGCGCGCCAAAGTCGTCGAAGCCGAAGCGCAAATCCCAATGGCCATGGCCGAAGCGTTCCGCGCCGGGCACCTCGGTATCATGGATTATTACCGGATGCAAAACGTCCAAGCCGACTCGAAGATGCGCCAGAGCATTGCCGGTGAAGATACCGGCAAGAGCGGTGGCGCGGCGAACTAACCGGTTCTCAACGTGAAAGCCGGTAACTCAGAATTCATCATCTGGTTGATCGTCGCCGTCGTGGTGCTGGTGGCGAAAGGACTCGGCAAGCTGGTAACCACTCCTGAACAAGAGGTACCAGCTTCTCCGCCACGCCGTCCGCCACAACAAAAACCGGTCGTGCGGCATACAGCACGTCGGACTGTCGTCGAAGCTACGTCACCGGTGATTCAGCCAACAACAGTAATTGCGGAAAAAAAATCTGAACCATCACCGGTAACCGCTCCACCAGTAAAACCCAGCCGGTCAAACCAATGGGCTACGGCATTACGTGACAGGCAAAACATCCGCAATATGATCATTGCGAACGAGATTATTGGTCGGCCAGTTTCGTTGCGCGAGTTGTAACCAGCACGCCGAGGCCACCAAGTAGTCCGAGCAAGCTGACGACGCCGGCAATGGCGTACGCGGCTGGTGGCCGGTAACGTAAAATTATTTCGTGTGTCCCTTGCTCCACAGCGACGCCCATCAGGCCGCAATTCACACGCAGAATTTCGACGGGCTGTCCGTCAACTTCGGCGCGCCAAAATTTGAAAAAACTTTCGTTAATGACAGCAACACAGGCGCGTGGCGCGGTTAGCTTAATGCTAATGTGTTCATGACTCGAGCGCGTCAGTTCGATGATTTGCAACGGTAGGTTTTCACTTGTGGCTGTCGGCAATGTTACCGGCGGCTGACCATCGTAAATCTTTTCGTAACCGGGCCGAGCTTGTGTGGCGTAGACGAGCGTGTAATGCCAGGTTGACATTGTCAAAGCCAGCGGTGCAGAACCGCGCACGTCACCGGTATACAGGCAGGCGCGTGTGGTTGCACTGACATATGGTTGCGCAGTGTCATTACGAAAAACTATAAAGTCTTCGTTCTCGACATGAACTGGAAACGACTGGCGGATTTGTGCAAGAAACTGTGCATTAGCTTGCGGGTCGGTTTTGTCGTAGACAATGTAACGCGCGCCAAAAAGATTCAACATTTCGCGTGACAGACCGCGTTGATTAAGCAATCCGGTACCTAGCGGTGCCATCCAGTTGTAGAACGCTTCATACACTTGTGGCTTGCCGGAGTACATCGGACCAAGTAAATGGAAGTAACGACCCGAGATCGAGTAGGTCTTCACCCTGTCGGAATCGGCGCGCAACGTGCTATAGGCGGCTTTTAGATTGGCCAGCGTGCGCGCGGGAACGCCATTATCAATCGTCGGTTTCTGGTACGACCAGAAATCGAGCAGCAATAACATGGCAACACCGGCAACGATAGCTGGGATCTGCGCGCGCCATTTGGCGGTTTCCAAGACGTCGGTTACGAAAAAGCCGGCCAGCAGACAAGTAAAGAACATGCCGGGGCCGTCGTAAAAAACAAACGGCGCGCGGACCTCTTTGAAAAATGGAATCAACGCGAGCAACTTGAACGCCGGCAGGAAGAGGAATGCCGCCAGCGCCAGCCCGGCCGTCCACCGCTTACGAGTGGTGGTGAGTTTACGCCGGTAAAACAGCACGAGAAACGCCATAACCACGCCGAGACCGAACCACATCGCAATCTTCGCAACGGACGGCAAGCCATCCAAGGTAAACGCATTCCATGTCGCCCAATTCGCGTCCCATACGCTGCTCAGGCCGTATGCGAGCATTAAGCTGACCAGCAACAACACCATCAAAAACCAATAAAATCGGCGGTCGACCCGCCGCGTGTTGAACAAGGTGGTTACCGCCAGCACGGCCAACAATGCCAGCCCGGTGTATTTTTCGGGTGAATCGGCTTGAAGCGAAAACAGCCGCTGGATACTCGTCCCCATTTCGTTGGCTTCGGCTTGCGTGGTTGGGCGGAAGGCTTGGGCTTGGAGCAGTTGTTGGAGCTTGCCGGTGGTGGCGTGAGTGACGAAGCCGTTGCGATCCACTAAGCCGAGGAGACTTTTGAAGGAATAATTACGCTGCCAGAGGGCGAGTTGTTCGCCTTCACCAGAAAGTAGTTTCACCTGACCAGCTTCGAGCAATCCCGGGATGATGATTGGTCCGGCAAGAACACCAGTTAAAACCGCGGCCAGACCGAGGCGCTTGAGGGTAAGCTGCCAGTGTTGCTGGTCGGTCACGAACCGGTAAAACAAATATGCCGCAAGAAAAAGACTATGGATAAACGCCATTTTGTTGTGCGCCCACAACATCCCAGTCAAGGCGAGCGCGCAAAAAAAGAGATCACGAAATCGGCCGGTGTCGAGCGCCTTGGCTAGCAGCCAAAAGGTCAACGGCATAAACGGCAGAAACAGGATGACACCGAGATGTTCGGCGCCGGCGGCGCGGATAATCTGTTCGGGATGAAACAGGAAGACGAGACCGGCAAATGCAGCGGCCCATTCGTTTTTGATGAAATACCGAGCGCACCCGTACATTGCCCAGCTGCCGGCGAAGATCGCCAATAATGAAGTCAACTTTATGGCCACCGGCAACCTGACGAATTTCGCCAGCAGCAATCCTGGTAAAAGGTAAAGACCTTGCGAATGGTTTAGGCCGTAGCTGGAACCATTCATATAAAATGGCGTCCACCACGTCAGGCCGTGGCCGGCAGCGAATTCGCCTTGAACATCCCAGAGGCGCGAAACAAACGCAGCGAGTTCCTTGTCGCTGTACGGCAGCGGGAGCCAGTGCCAGCCCAGCCCGATGCAATACAACAACGCCGCCGCCAAGATGAACCAAAGCCCGAGGCGGCGCGGGTGTGCGGCTTCGGTCATGCGGTTACCGGGCGCTGAGTTTTTTAACCCAGTATTGATAGAGATCGGTCAACGTCTGATCGATGGCGATTTCAGGTTTCCAACCGGTCTTCTCGCTGAGTTTTGTCGTATCGCCGATTTGGATTTGAATATCGATGGGCCGGTAGAGCTTATCAGAAATTTTCTTCTCGACGCCGGTGAGACCGGAAATCTGAATCAGCTTGTCGGTGAAAGTTTGCATCTTCGTGACCGACTCTTGCGGTCCGCAGACATTGTAGGCGGCGCCGTTGTCGTGCTTCTGCATCAAGAGGTAATAGGCGCGAACACAATCGCGGACATCGATGACGATGCGTTTGGTTTCGAGGTTGCCAACGGGCAGAATGCGATCCTTGACGTTGCCGGTCTTCATCAAGGCGAGGTAGTAGGCATCCCACGAGATGGAGAACTTCTTTCCACGACGCGGACCGGTATGCGAGAAGGCGCGGGTGATGAAGCCTTTCAATGCGCCGTTCCGACAACGCTCTTGCATGTGCAAATCAATCGCCGCTTTGCTGGTGCCATAAGGATTGGAGGGACACAACACTTGGCTTTCTTTCAACACGCCGACTGCTTTGCCGGTATCACCGTAGACTTCGGAGGTCGAACAGAACATGAACGCGCAATTCTTTTGGAAGCGTTGCACACAATCAATGAGATTGACCGTGCCTTGGACATTGCTGGAGAACGTGCCAACGGTATCGGTGAAACTTGTGGGCGGATGGCTCTGCGCAGCGAGATGGAACAGACCGTCGTATTGGTTGGCGGTAAAAATGCGCACAAGTGAATGGTACTCAATCAAGTCACCGTAGTGAAACGTGATCTTGTCCAACTCACCTGGATTGAGAATGTCCAATAAATCCATTTCGCGTCCATTGCTTTCACGAACAAGCGCGTGAACGGTATGGCCTTCCTGCAACAGCAAGCGCGCAAGGTGCGGCCCGGCAAAGCCGGTAATTCCTGTGATGAAGTAATTCATACTTTTCTCCGTGTCTCGAGTTTACTACGAATTAGTCGATCAGGCCCTAGCAGCCTGGAGCAGGCTCAATGCGGCACGTTCCACGTCCGCCACCGGTAATTCGCGAACACA
>JBAXAT010000062.1:0-7291 GCA_037142335.1 Verrucomicrobiota bacterium
GAACAGGCCAGTGAAATCCCATTGCTGATTCGCACTGGATTTGTCGAGCGTCCGGCGGCTCCACACCACTTTGCGACCACAGGCCATGATTAATGCGATGGCGTGTTCGGCCACGTCCTCGACGCAGTAGTCAGGCTGGTAGGCGAACTGGACACCGTGCTTGGTGCAGGCAGCAACGTCGACATTGTCGTAGCCAATGCCATGCCGGATCAGCAGTTTCATTTTTGGCAACTTGGCGATAAGCGAATCAGTGAACTTAACCATGTTGACGAGCACGGCGTCAGCGTCTTTGATCTGCGCGACGACTTCGTCTTCGGGTTTGAATTTGAGTTGGAAGGCGGCGAACTCAATGCCGGCCTTCTTCATCGCAGCGGCTTCCCAGTCGAGGTTATCCTCGATGTAATCGGTCACGATCCATTTGATTTTCTTGCTCATTAGTTTTTCACTCCAACCCAACGTTTCTCCGCATCCGCCTTGTAAATCGCTTCCACCACCCGTAACGCCGCCACGCCATCCTCGCCGGTTACCGGCAGCGGCCGGTTGTTGGCGACGGCATCAAGGAACGACCGCACATATTCGCGGCCCATCCCGCCGGCATAACCGGCCGTCGGTGGCAGGTTATACTCTTTGGACTCCGCTTTGTCCCGGCAAATAAACAACACGTCGCGTTGCCCTTCAAAGGCCGGCGCCCATGAAATCACGCCGCGCGTGCCACGCGCTGACAGGTACAGGTCGCGCCCGTACGGGAACGCATCCGGCACTGTATAACTGATGTCGAGTGCCACGACCGTGCCCTTGGAAAATTTTAGGTGCGCGAACGAATTGTCCTCAATGTCATACTGCGTGTTGACCTTCACGTTGCGACCAGATACCTCGGCGACTTCATCTTCGAGGAACCACCGGAACAAATCAATCCAGTGCACGCCGAGGTTGTACATCGGTCCGCCGCCGGACAGCGCCTTTTGCAACATCCACGGCGAATGGCCTTCGATGTACCGGTTCAGCTTGCCCGCTGCGCATCGGCCTTCCGCCCCGACGATCTCGCCAATGGTGCCGCTTTGAATGATCTTTTTGAATTCATTCGCCACCGGGTGCAGCCGCCATGCGTAACCAGTGGTCAGCTTCACTTTGGCCTGCTTGGCCGACTTTACAATCTCCGCTGCGCCGGCTGCACTGGCCGCCATTGGTTTTTCCACCATCAAATGAACTCCGCGCGCCGCGCACTGTGCTGCTGCCGCCGGACAGTCAACGTGCGGCAGAAAAATCGCCGCGACATCGAGCTTCACTGCTTTCAACAGCTCGGCAACGGTTGCAAACCCTTGCAGTTTGAAATCCTTGCAAAACGCCTCGCGCAAGCCAGCGTCAGCTTCAGCGACCGCGACGACTTCCGCGCCAGGAATCGCCTGAAAGTGCGCCATGTACGACCGCGGATGTAAATGCCCCAATCCAATAATGCCAATTTTCATAGTTGTGGAATCTCCGTTTCAATGCCTTTGTTTTCGTCCGACAGATATGCCGCGTAAATTGCAGCCGTTGTGTCCAGCGCGAGATCGAGGTCTGACTGCGGTTGCGTTCCGGTTGCGGCGCAGGTGATGAAATCCTGAATCTCCGCTTGGTAGCCCATGCTAAAATTCTCGTCCGCTGCGGCCGGCGACCAACCTTCCTTCGTGCTCGCTTTCTCGATCAGATAAATGTCCTTGAACTGCTCGCCGCGCGGATTGTATGCGTCCACGATTCCGGTCGGGCTGATCCGGCACCGTGTCCGGTGATTGTTAGCGAACACCTCGACGTAATCATAAATGCCGCCGAGCACCACTTCGCTCGTCAATACATCTGCCACTGTGCCATCCGCAAACGTCACGTGCATGAATCCATAATCTTCAATGTCGTGGTAATCCGTGCGAATTAACTTCGCATCGCGATACTCTGGCAGCCGCGTAAGCTGATGCGTTCGCGCGCTAACACTGACCGGCCGAATCGGCTGGCCGTTTCGAGCCAGTCCTTCGATACGCTTCAGGTACAGCATTCCACCCAGCGGGTGACAACCTTTACCGATCAACGAACCGCCGCCGGCAAATCGCCAGATGCCATACACCTGTGACGCCGAGCCATTGTGGGATTCCTCGCCGGTCATTCGCAGAATTTGCGCACCGGATTTCTCGATGATTTCGCGTTCCTTCTGCAAACTTGGCGCGTACACGAAGTTTTCTGCATAGCCGAAGAACACCTTATGCTTGCGCACCGCGGCCGCAATCCGCTGCATCCGTGCGACGGATTCGTCGAGCATCTTCTTTTTTGAATCCTTGTCGCCACGATACTTTTCGTCGGCGCCGACTGGGCCAAAGCAGCCGGTCAGCGGCTTTTCGCAAATGATTGCCTTACCGGCTGCTGCTGCGGCGAGGATGCCGGCTTCGTGCGCATACGGCGGCGAGCAGACATCCACAATATCCACCGCTGGCAACATCGCCTCAATGCTGTCGAACACCGGTATGCCGTGTTGCCGGCCGAACGTTTCCCGGCTTTCACGGCGCAACGACGTGACACCAGCAATGGTCACGGTTGCACCGTAAATCCGGTGCAGACATTCGACGTGGAACTTACCGGCGAAGCCGGTCCCGACGATGCCGATTTTAATATTTGCCGTTTTGCGTTTCAAAGTGCGTGGCCTTGCCGAGATTGGCGCCGCCTTTTTTGACCCACTGGGCAATCCATTCAATGACTTGGCCGAGTGGCACGGTCGGGTTGCCGAAGAGCTGGTTGGCTTGCCGGGCGTTGTTGAGATAGCCGAGGCCGTTTTCCTGACCGCTGATGATCGCGGTTTTGCCGAGCAGCTTGCCAAACGTATTGGCCACTTCGCGGATCGCGAAGGTTTCGGGGCCAGTCACGTTGAGGATACGCGCCGGTGAGGATGCCAGTTCCAGACTTTGGATGATCTGGTTGCAAGCATCGCCCTGCCAAATCACGTTGGCGTAACCGGTGGTGACATCGACCGGCTCGCCCGCCCAGACTTTGCTGGCAATGTCGTAGAGTACGCCGTAGCGCAATTCGACCGCATAGTTCAACCGCACTTGGACGACGCGTTCCTTTTGGGTGTCGGCAAAGTAGTCAAACATGCGTTCGCGTCCGAGGCTCGATTGTGCGTATTCGCCAATCGGTTCGGCCGGGGTGGCTTCGGTGGCGCCACCGGACTTGATGTCCATGATCGGATAGACGCAGCCAGTGGAGAAGGCGGCAATGCGCGATTTTGTGAATGTCCGCGCGACGTGGTAGGGAACGATCACATTGATCGCCCAGGTCATGGACTCGCTGCCGGTCGAGCCGAATTTGCGGCCGACCATGTAAATGATGTTTTCAACCTGCGGCAGTTTGCTGACCGAATCGAGGTCGAGCATGTTGCACGCGATGGTTTCGATGCCCTTGGCTTTGAGCGCTTCGAGCGGCAGCAAATCCACGGCAATGATTTTCTTTTTCACGCCGGCGGCGTCCACGGCGCGTTTGGCGGTCAGGGCCATTGTCGGGCCGACTTTGCCGCCGGCACCGAGAATCATGATATCGCCTGAGAGGCGTTTCATGAAGGCAATCAGGGATTCCGATGGCCGGCTCAGCAGCTCATCGAGTTCTTCAACGGAATTAATAGCTTTCGGTATGGTTTGCATTTTTGGTTTCTCCTGGTTGATTTACGGAATTTGCCCATGGCGGATCAGTTCGGTGACTTCCGTCATAAGTCGTTTGCGTGCAGCCGGCGTCGTAAGATCGAGTTGCAATGTGCGTTGCATCGTCAGGCGGTTTGAAAATAGAAAAAACGAAACCGCTGACAACGTGAAAATATATACCTCAAAAGAGAGCTTTTTCTGAAAAATCCCTAGCTGCTGGCGTTGCTTGTACAGCTGACGCATCGCTTCAAAGGTTTCATTACGAATGCCGCTGAGCGCCTCTGCTTCCGCACCGCCGCTGAGGTTTTCCCACGCCAGCAACCGCCAAAAATCAGGGTGCCGTTCGAGAAAGCTCAAATAATGTTCCGATATTGCCTCGGTCATTTGGGTCGGATCGCTGGCCAATTGCTCGAGTAATTGGTTTTCTTCAGCGATGATTTCGGCAATTGATGCCCGAAGTGTCTCGCGGAACAGTTGTTCCTTGTCGCCAAAGTAGGCATAGAGCCGCTCCTTGTTGACCCCCGCGCGCTTGGCAATCTCGTCGACACGGGCACCATGCAGCCCTTTCTGGGAGAATTCCACAGATGCGGCTTCAAGGATTTGCTCGCGTGTTCGTTTGGCGCGGTCTTGCATAAAACAAACTAGATGGTTGGATTCTTAACAGTGCGCCTTCAACGCGTCAATAAGTATTTCGCCAAAAGCCGGGCACCCAGCGAAGAGTGCCCGGCTTCGGATCTAGCGAATGTGTAACTTACAGGCTCTTGCCAACTGTTCAGTAGCGCCGCATCTGGTAAATCTTTTACAAAAAATTCGTAAAAAGTTGTTGACGCTGATTTATGATTGTGGGACAAAGTGGGGAGTAGTGGGGATTGGTGGTGAACAAGGAGGAACCACGAGTCCAAAATGGTTAAGGCATTAAAACGTACGGTATTTGTCGGTGAGTTCCGGCATGCGGTTGACGAGAAGAACCGACTGGCGATTCCGGCAAAATGGCGAGCTGCGGCGAGTGGCACTCAGGAATTCTATGTGTTGCCTTTGCCGGGGAGCCATTTGTATGTCCTTCCGGAATCCGCCATGGCGAAGATGATGGAGAAGGCGGATGACATTTCCATCGGCGAATACGAACGGAGGAATGCGTTACGGATTATTGCCGGCGGTGGTCATGCGACACCGCTTGATAAGCAGGGGCGAATTTTACTGACGGAGAAGTTGCGAAAACATGCCGGAATTCAAGACGAAGCTGTATTGGTTGGTGTGTTGAAGGGATTTGAAATCTGGTCACCGGCGCAACACGAAAAGATTAACAAGAGCTCGACGGCAGAATTTGCCACGTCGGCCAAGGCATTAGGAATTTGAGATATCAATGACGCGCGATGGTATAGCTAGTTTGTTTAATGTGAACCGCAGTGTCACAAACCTCAGCAACGAATCGCGACACTTCCGGATGCCGAATTTGAATCCATTTCCACGGCTGGAGCCGCTGGCTTCGCGGGTGCTTGTTGGGGGAACGTTGGCGGCGGGAAGTTTGCCAGAGATGGTTTCGGATTTGATTGATGAGTCGGCAGTGTATGCCGTGGAAAACGTGAAGCGCGAGCGGTTTGGCCGGCGCGAGTTACGGTCATGAAATTTTGGATCGGCAGGTTGTGAAGAGTTGGTCGGCGTGGAGTTGGGCAGTGGGAAATAAATTTTCACCAATTTCACCTACCGAATGACCTACCACCTACCGGTCTTGTTGAAGGAAGTCGTGGAGCAGTTGCGGCCGCAGCGAGGCAGGTTGTACGTGGATTGCACCGTGGGCGGCGGCGGGCACGCAGAAGCAATTTTGCGAGCCAGCGCGCCGGAGGGCCGCTTGATTGGGTTGGACTGTGACGATGAGGCGCTGGCAGCTAGCCGGGAACGGTTGGCGGCGCACGAAGGGCGCGCGCAATTGATGCGCGCAAACTTCGCCGAGTTGCAGGAGACGCTAATGAGTTTGGGTGTGACAGCAGTGGACGGACTGGTGTTTGACGTGGGCGTTAGTTCGCGTCAGTTCGATGAACCATCGCGCGGGTTCAGTTTTCAGCGCGAAGGTCCTTTGGATATGCGGATGAATCGCAGCACCGGTCAATCAGCCCAGGATGTTCTTCGAGAGGCGAGTGTGGAGGAGTTGACGCGAATTTTTCGAGTGTACGGCGAAGAGCGCCGCGCCCGAGCGATTGCAATTCGAATTGATCGTGAACGCGCTAGGCAACCCATCACCACCACGACGCAACTGGCAGGTGTAGTGGAACAAGTGCTTGGTCCGAAGCGCAGCGGAATTCATCCGGCTACGCGAGTTTTCCAAGCGTTGCGGATTCAGGTAAATCGCGAGTTGGAAAATTTGGAACGCGGGTTGGTTGCCGCCGTGAATGTGTTGAAGTCCGGTGGTCGAGTGGCGGTGATTAGTTTTCACTCGTTGGAAGATCGTATCGTAAAGCAGTTTTTTGTCCGGATGAGCACCGGGTGTGTTTGTCCGCCGCAGTTAGTGGGTTGTTCCTGTGGGCGCAAGGAAATCATGCGCCTCGTGACGCGTAAGCCGGTGACGCCGACCTCGGAGGAGGCCCAGCAAAATCCGCGAGCGCGTAGCGCAAAACTAAGAGTCGCCGAAAAAATTTAGCGGGGTGGGGAACCCCACAGGGAGTCGGACCAAGGAACGACTCCCTGAGTAATTTGGAAGCATGAGAAGCAATCGGAAACGCGAGTCGTTGCGGTTTGGCAATGTGGCCAAGTCATTGTTCACGTGTCTCGCCATCGCCACAATCGGGGTTGGTTACGTCTGGCAGAAAAATCAGATTTACCGGCTCGGCGACGAAATAAAAAAACGCGAAACAGCTTTCTCCGCCGCCGAGAAACGCAATACCATGCTCGCGGCACAACTCGCACAACTTAAATCCCCAGTTTACCTTGAAGCGCGGTGCCAGCAAATTAGCCTCGGTCTCGTTGCTCCTAGAGAAATGCAAACCATTCGACTGATAGAACCCGGTCCAGAATGGGACGCTCGATTTTTGCTGTCCGTTCAACCGGCGGCCACTCAAAAAAACGTTAAATCTGTTAAGCCGGTAACCAAAGTTGTGGTTTCGCGATGACACCACTCACTCACCGTCAGCGCGCGTTAATCGTCGTGACCGGTCTCTCGCTGGCGGTCACGGCATTGGCGTGTCGGTTGGTTGATTTGCAAATTTTCCGGCACACCGAACTTAGCCGGGAAGCTGCTGCCAATCGTGAACAAGTTGTTCACCGGCAAGGGCGGCGCGGGGAAATCCTTGATTGCAATGGCAACCTGCTTGCCAGTAGTCAATCCGTGCGCATTGTTGCCGCCGATCCAAGTATTACAATTTCCAACGCGCCGGCCATTGCCCGGCAACTCGCGCCATGGTTGAAGATGGACGAGCCATCTTTGGTCGCGCGCCTTACCGGCTCCGGTAAGTATGTCCGTCTGAAGCTAAAAGTGGACGAGGATACTGTTACGCAAATCAAGTCGCTCAAAATCAAAGGGCTGGTTTTCGAAGATCAATTTCTCCGCACTTACCCGAATGGTCCGCTGGCGAGTCACGTGATTGGTTTTGTGGATAACGATCACAAAGGTGTTCAAGGCATCGAAGCTGGTCTGGATAAATACC
>JBAXAT010000063.1:0-7256 GCA_037142335.1 Verrucomicrobiota bacterium
TCTCGGTAACCTTGGTTTTTTGACGAGCGTTCGTGGTGATGATCTACCGGCGGCAACCCGGCAAATCTTGAATGGCGAATTTCAAGTCCAACCACGATTTTGCATCGAAACTTCGCTCCGACGGAAAGGCCGTCGTATTGAGAGTCACCGGGCGCTCAACGATGCTGTCATTTCCCGTGGTGCCTTCTCACGAATTGTGCGGTTGCGAGTGACGATTGATAACGTGTTGTTGACCGAATATCTGTGTGACGGCATGATTTTCGCCACGCCAACTGGCTCGACGGCCTACTCGCTCAGTGCCGGTGGGCCGATCCTGTTGCCGGAAGCGCGCGCGTGCATACTCACGCCGATTTGTTCGCACGCATTGAGCAACCGGCCAGTCGTGGCCGGTGAAGATTCGGTCGTGCGCTGCCAAGTTGCGAGTGCGGCTGGCGAGTTACTGTTGACAATTGATGGGCAGGTGCAGGCGCGGATGAAAGTCGGCGATGAAGTTGAAATCCGTAAGTCGTCGCACGTGGTGCGTCTGGTCAGTCCCACCGGGCAGACCTATTTTGACGTATTGCGTCAGAAACTAAAGTGGAGTGGAGCGAATGTCTAAGACAATGAAAGCAGCTACGGTAAAAATTGCAGCATTACTGAAACCGGACGCAATCAAGTTAAATGTGCAGGCGCGGCACAAAACCGACGCCCTGCGCGAAGTCGCCAGTCTGCTTGTGCCAGGCCAGCGGGTGACGCAGTTCGAAGTATTCTTCAATGAAATTCTCGAACGCGAGCGGATCAGCAATACCGCGCTTGGTCACGATGTGGCGATTCCGCACGCGCGCACCGAACAGTGCAGCGAAATCCTGATTGCGGTGGGCCGCAGTATGGCTGGGGTGGATTTTGAGGGGCAAGACGCGTCACCAGTCCGATTGATTTTCCTTATCGGCACCCCCAAACAGATGGTGGCAGAATACCTACGTCTAGTTGGCAACTTAGCGCGCATGCTCCGGCAAGATGCGCTCCGCGAAAAACTCCTTACCGCTCCTGACACCGCCAGTTTCATCAAGCTGATGGACGCCGCGGAATTGTAAGTGCAAACGTCGGACCAGCTAATAAAGCTTGTGTAGCGACTTACCGCCGCTTACTCTCAGAATAGCGAAAGGGATCATCCTATGAAATGCAAATGTGCCTGTGCCGGAAAGATGGTTGGGTTGTTGGGGGTCGCGATTGTTATCGTGGCGGTTATCTTGAAGCTCACCGCCACCCGGTCTTGCGTCAACCTGTGCGGAATCCAGACTTGCGCTTCGCACCTTGTCTTGGGAGCTAACACCTTGATTCTGATTGCGCTCTTGTTCCGCCCCCAAGGTAGTTGTGGTTGCAAAACTGATAGCGATTGCGAAAAGAAGTAATCTTCTGATTCGCTGATACCGTTAAACGATAAAGCTCAGCAGCCGTGAGCCGCGCAGCGGGTTGCGGTTGGCTGAAGCGTATGGTTTGTCTTCTTCTCTTCGATTTCAATCCTGACACCATTCAAATAGGCTCGGACCTCTGCCCTCTCACCAAGCTCGACCTTCACCTTGCTTCGACTCTTGTCACGCAGCAGAACTTCAAACACGCACTGCCACTGGCTTTTGACCTCAACGGGGTACTCAACCTCCGAGACAACCGGCGCACCCGAACCCAAGATGCGCCAAATGGCACAAATTGAATTACCTTTGCTTCTGAAGGCCAGTTCCTGGCCGGCCCAATCGTCGTGAATCGAAAATTCACGACCGACCAAGGATTGAATTGTGGGATTGTCTACTGCGCGTCCCGAAACCACGGTGATCAACCAAATGGTAAGTAGCAATGCGACTCTCATTTTAATTCCGCCGAACCCGGTATCAATAATTCGTCGCGACGACCTCGAAGAAGGATTGCGGGTGCCCGCAGACTGGACACTTGTCCGCGGCCTTGTTGCCTTCGTATGTGAAGCCACATTCGCGGCAGGTCCAGTGGACTTTTGCCTTCTTGGCAAACACAGTACCTTGCGTGAGGTTTTCCAGTAACGCCTGATAGCGCGCTTCATGTTCCTTCTCGATTTTGGCCAAACCGTCGAAAATTCTAGCCAGATCGGTGAAACCTTCGGCGCGCGCTTCCTGCGCCATGCGTGGATACATCTCGGTCCATTCCTCGTGTTCGCCGGCAGCGGCGGATTTGAGGTTGGCGAGCGTGTCACTCAAACCGCTCAGGGCTTTGAAGTGAAGTTTGGCGTGACACTTCTCCTGCTCAGCTGTTTGCAGAAAGATTGCCGCAATCTGTTCGTAACCTTCCTTCTTCGCGACGGACGCGTAGTAGGTGTATTTGTTACGGGCTTGCGATTCGCCGGCGAATGCGTCCCGCAGGTTCTGCTCGGTCTTACTACCTTTGAGTTCGGGCATGGTGGTTCTCCTTTATTTCCACTGACTCAACAAATCTAGCATCAACCGGACGCCGAAACCAGTCGCACCCTTGGCGAGGTAGGGCCGTTCTTCGGTGATGTTGGCGGTGCCGGCAATATCCACGTGCGCCCACGGCACCTTGCCGGCGTATTTTTCCAAGAACACCGCGCCGGCAATTGCCGACGCACCGCGACCACCGATGTTTTTGTGGTCGGCCACATCGCTTTTAATATTGTCACGGTAGTCGGGCCACAACGGCAACGGCCAGCAACGTTCGCCGGTTCGCTCGCCGGCGGCCTGAATCTTTTCGCCAAGCGCGGTGTCTGTGCTGAATAAACCGGCTGCAAGATTACCGAGCGCCACGACGCAACCGCCGGTCAGCGTGGCAAAATCCACGATAACCTGTGCGCCTCGTTGCCGGGCGTACACGATGGCGTCGCCGAGCACCACGCGGCCTTCAGCGTCGGTATTGAGGACTTCAATCGTGATACCGCGTTTGTCAGTGCCTTTATAGCTGGTCACGATGTCGCCGGGCCGGTAACTGGTCGCGCTCGGCATATTCTCCGCCGCCGCGATGACACCAATCAAATTCACCGGCAACTTCAACAATGCCGCCGCCCGCATAATGCCAAGTACCGCGCAACCGCCGGATTTGTCGAACTTCATCTCATCCATGCTATTGCCCGGCTTCAGTGAAATGCCACCGGAATCAAACGTGATCGCTTTGCCGACGATTGCGAACGGTTTCTGGTCGACCGGACCGCCGTTGTATTCGAGGACAATGAGGTGCGGTTCCCGGCTGCTGCCGCCACCGACGGCCAGCAAACCGCCGAATCCATCTTTTTCAAGCGCGGCCTTGTCGAACACGAGGCAGGTCAGCTTGAATTCATCCGCCAACGTCCGCGCCCGCTCGGCGAGTACAGCCGGGTAAACGACGTTGCCTGGCAGGTTCGCGATGGAGCGGGTAAAGTTCGTCGACTCAGCAATGATTTGCGCGCGCTGGACGACGAACTTGGCCGCCGGCAACTCCACTTGCGTGGAAATTGTCAGTGCCTTGAGCTTGCCGGGATGGTTCTCAGCTTTGAACTCGGTAAATTTGTACCCGGCCAAAACCGCCGCTTCGACGACTGCCTGCAACGCTTCCGTCGTGTCCGGCTGGAGTTGGATGCCGGCGCGGTTGAGGCCTAGTGAGCTGAGGCGTTTGACGGCATTGCCGGTGGCGCGCCGGAGCTTTTCGAGATTGAACTCCGCACGTTTGCCGAGACCGACGAGCAACACCCGCGCGGCGCGGACGCCGGGCTTGTCGCTGGTATGCACGAGCAAAAGTTGCTTGTCGGAGCCGTCGAATTCTTTACCGGTCAAACGCTGGAGGACCGGCTTGAGACTAACCGGCACGACAGGGCGTTCTTTCTGAAACGCGAAGACGACAACTGCCGGCAATGGTTGAGAGAAACTAGATTGGGAGATGAGACGGATATTCATGAGCTGTGATTATAGACGCCGAGTCGCGCACCGTCAACGCGTGGCAATTTGTTCTGTTATCTCACCGATGGCTCCGGTAGGCTGTTGGTAATGCTTGCGAAACGAATCATACCGTGTCTCGACGTTGATCGCGGACGCGTGGTGAAAGGAACAAAGTTCCTGAACCTGCGCGATGCCGGCGACCCGGTCGAGTGCGCCAAGGAATACGACCGGCAAGGCGCGGATGAGCTTGTGTTTCTCGACATCACCGCCAGCCACGAAGGCCGGGCGACGATGATTGATGTGGTGGCGCGTACGGCGAGCGAATGTTTTATGCCGTTAACGGTCGG
The DNA here is from genome assembly GCA_037142335.1 of Verrucomicrobiota bacterium. Classification (GTDB taxonomy): domain Bacteria; phylum Verrucomicrobiota; class Verrucomicrobiia; order Palsa-1439; family Palsa-1439; genus CAINDI01. Next base: position 4,214 of record JBAXAT010000063.1, read on the forward strand.
CGGCGGGATCAGAACGGTCGAAGACATGCGCGCGATGCTCAAGGCCGGCGCGGATAAAACGAGCATCAACACTGCGGCAATTCTCAATCCAGATTTAGTACGTGCCGGCGCGGAGCGATTTGGGAGTCAGTGCATCGTGGTGGCGATTGACGCCAAACGGACCGGCACGAATCAGTGGGGCGTGTTCACGCATGGCGGACGGAAGCCGACCGGGTTGGACGCGATTGCGTGGGCGCGGAAAGTAACGGAGTTGGGTGCCGGCGAAATTTTATTGACCAGCATGGACGCGGACGGCACAAAGGCTGGCTATGACGTGGCATTGACCTGCGCGATCAGCGAGGCGGTAACAATCCCGGTGATTGCCAGCGGCGGCGCCGGTACACTGGAGCATATGGCTGAGGTACTCACTGCCGGCAAGGCGGCTGCGGTGCTGGCAGCGAGTGTGTTTCATTTTGGCGAGTACAAGGTCACCGATGTGAAGGCGTTCTTGAAAACGAAAGGAATCGAAGTGCGATTATGAATATTGTTGATGAATTGAAATATGACTCGAATGGTTTGATCCCGGCAGTGGTGCAGGAACACGGCACCGGCCGCGTGGTGATGGTGGCGTGGATGAACAAGGAATCACTTACCAAGACCCTCGAATGTGGCGAGATGGTGTACTGGAGCCGGTCCCGCAAGGAAATCTGGCACAAAGGCGCGACCAGCGGCCACACTCAAAAAGTCAAAGACATGGCGTTCGATTGCGATAAGGATTGTCTGCTCTTCCAAGTCGTCCAAGCCGGCGCGGCGTGCCACGACGGTTTTAAATCCTGTTTCTACCGGAGCTACGTTAACGGCGAAGTGAAAGTCACTGAGCCACGGCTCGTGGACCCGGCAACCGTGTACAAAAAGAAATGACTATCACGCCGTCCAAAACCGAATTCGTTAAGCTTGCACAGCAAGGGAATCTGATTCCGGTCTACGCCGAAGTGTTAGCCGACGCCGTGACGCCGGTCTCCGCTTATCAGAAACTGAAAAAGACAGGACCGTCATTCCTGCTCGAATCGGTGGAAGGTGGCGAAAACATCGGTCGGTATTCATTTCTCGGCGCAAATCCGCGTACCGTCATCCGCGTTGCGAAAAGCAGCACCGACGCGCTCCGGCAAGTAGAAGCGGAAATGGCGAAGTTCAAACCGGTCACCGTTCCCGGACTGCCGCGATTCACCGGTGGTGCCGTTGGATTTATCGGCTACGAATACATTCACCAGATCGAGCCGTCCGTGCCGCAACCAGCACGCGACGAATTGGGCATACCGACGTTGTGCTTCATGATTACGGATTCGATTTTAATTTTCGACCGCGTCAGCCAAACTATCAAAGTCGTCTCAAACGCACACGTCGAAGCCGGTAAAGCCGAAGTTGCTTACGACCAAGCCGTCGCGCAAATCGAACGGCTACTTGGTCAGCTGGCGCAGCCGATTCCGCAACGTCCGCTGGAATTTCAACGCGACCCTGCGTTACCGTCAGTGAACTCCAATCTGACCCGGCCGCGCTACACGGAAATGATTGCCAGCGCGCAGGAATACATAAAGTCTGGCGACATCATTCAGGTTGTGCTCGGTCAAAGATTTGAGACGAAAACGAAAGCCGCGCCGCTCGACATTTACCGGGCATTGCGCTCAATCAATCCATCGCCGTACATGTTTCTGCTAGATTTTGGCGATTTCCAACTGGTCGGCGCATCACCGGAGGTTCATGTCCGCTGCGAAGACCAACATGTCGAAATTCGTCCGATTGCCGGCACGCGGTGGCGCGGAAAAACGCCGGACGAAGATATGCGCCTCGAAAAAGAACTGCTCGCAGATGAGAAGGAACGCGCCGAACATTTGATGCTGGTGGACCTCGCCCGCAACGACATCGGCCGCGTCTGCGATTTCGGCAGTGTGAAAGTGGACGAGTTCATGACTATTGAGCGCTACTCGCACGTCATGCACATCGTCTCGAACGTTACCGGCAACTTGCAAGCCGACCGGAATTCCTACGACCTGATGCGCGCGACCTTCCCGGCCGGCACTGTCAGCGGCGCACCGAAAATCCGCGCCATGCAAATCATCAGCGAACTCGAAGCTAGGCAACGCGGCCCCTATGCCGGCGCGGTCGGCTATTTTAGTTTCACCGGCAACCTCGACAGTTGCATCACGCTCCGCACCGCGCTATTGAAAAACGGCACGGCCTACGTCCAAGCCGGCGGCGGTATCGTCGCCGACAGCGATGCCGGTGCCGAGTTCAACGAGACAGTCAACAAATCCAAAGCGATGCTCAAAGCGATCGCGTTGGCGGAAACATTTCGCTGACTTCATGGTTAGCTATAATGAACCCCTACGGCCGCAGTTTCATTTTACCGCGCCGACTGGTTGGCTGAACGACCCGAACGGGTTAGTGTTTTACGCTGGCGAATATCATCTTTTCTATCAGCACAACCCGCTCGGAACAAATTGGGGTAACATGACGTGGGGCCACGCTGTCAGCCGTGACCTGGTACACTGGGAATCATTGCCGCTCGCCATCCTGCTAGATACCCATGGGCACGCATATTCCGGCTCGGCGATAGTTGACTGGCAGAATGCGGCCGGGTTCGGACGCGAAGCATTACTCGCATTTTATACCTCCGCAGGTGACCAAGTAACGCCGCAGCATCCGTACACACAATGTCTCGCGTCCAGCATCGACCGCGGCCGGACATGGACGAAGTTTGCCGGCAACCCAATTCTGAACGAAATTACTACCGGCAACCGCGATCCGAAAGTGTTCTGGCAGCAACCGACCCAGCGTTGGGTGATGGCGTTATACGTCGGTGTAGCCGGTCACCACACGATTCAGTTTTTCACATCCACAGATTTGAAGCAGTGGCAGTGGCGGAGCACGTTCGATGGGTTTTATGAATGCCCGGACATTTTTGAGTTGGACGGCCGGTGGGTGTTATTTGGCGCAGATGGCCGGTACGTGGTGGGCGCATTCGATGGGGAACGCTTCACAACGGCCAACGAAAAGAACAGCAGTG
>JBAXAT010000064.1:0-7251 GCA_037142335.1 Verrucomicrobiota bacterium
CCCCCAGTTGAAGCCGGCAATAATCTTGATACCGCGTTGGTGGGCGTAATCGCAAATTTCTGTCAGGTTCATCGGCGCTTCCGCGTTCCAGATCGTCAACATGTTGAACTTCAACCGCGCCATGTTATCGAGAAACCGCCGGTAGTCGTAGATGACGTAGCCCCACGTCCAGATGCCGCGCTCTTTGACGGCCGGCGTCTCGACGGACACGCGATCCGCCAGCTTGACCAGCGATGCCCGGCGCGCGACCGGCTTGTCGAATGGCACCGAATTGTCCGACAACGACGCCAGTAATTCCTGAGTCCCGTAGTACACCCCGGCGGCGTCGGCGCCGGCAATCACGATTAGCCGGTGTTCCGCATTCCAAGGTGAATTGCCGATCCAGAGCGTGAACCCCTGCGCCCCGGTCGGCGCCGGGATAACTTTGCGATCCACCAAATCCGCAATAATCGGATTGGTCTTGGCAGTGCCCAGCAATACCACATGCTCGCACGCCGGTTGGTAGCGCCGGTTTTGGCGGTCCGTGCCGGGCTTCAACTGCAGTGCCAACGTCTTCGAGTCAACATCCTTGGCCGCACGCACCGGCAGGACATAATTCACATAAAGACTGAAGCCGCGGTAAAGCTCAAGCAACGCCTGATGTTCGAGCCCTTTGTAGGCACCATAAAGTATCGTCCACCGTTTTTCGCCGGGAGTTAAGTCAGCCATATTATTAGTCTCTTTCTTTTTAGTTGGTTAGGATTCGACGGAAAAATGCCAGAACTTGATCGCCGTAGGTGGCCCACTTGAGATCGTGGGTTGCCCCTTTTGCGACGTTGAGCGTTGCGTCCACGCCCGCTTTTTTTAGCGCGTTATAAAAAACAATACTTTCCTCGACCGACACAATATCGTCGGCATCGCCATGGATAATTAATGTCGGCGCGCTGGCCGGTGAAACATAGCGCAACGGACTGACCGACTTCGCCAAATCCATGCGCTTTTCAACCGACCCGCCGAGATAATCTTCCACACACTCGTAGAGCACCGAATATTTTTTGCGGAGTTCCGGCTGTGCGCCAAGCGTCAAATCAATCGGCGCGCAAAACTCACAAACCGCTTGGACGGCGCTCGACTGTGCTGGATTACCGCCGTTGCCTTCAAGTTCTTGCCGGCCATTGGTCGTTCCCAACAACGACACCAGATGCGCGCCGGCCGAACCGCCAAGCGCACCAATCCGCGTCGAGTCGATGCCATACGTTGCCGCGTTCGCCCGCAGCCAACGCACTGCTGCCTTGCAGTCGTGAACATTGCCGGGAGCGATGACCTCCGTACTGGTCCGGTAAGTAATTGCCGCAGCGATGAAACCACCTTGCGCGAGGCCGGTGCCAGCCTCCACATAACCTTCCTTTGCCGTCGAGCGCCAGCCACCGCCAACGACGCACAAAATTGCCGGCACCAAACCCTGCGGCTGATCCGGTAAATACAAATCGAGCAACATCACGCGATCGCCATACTGCGCATACGGAATATCTTTAATTATTTTCATGGTTTGATTTCTAAAACCAATCGCGGTCGCGATTCGCCACGCGGCCAATTTGGTCCGCAGAAGTTATAACCTGCACCGGCCGCATATTTGCCAGTATATTCGGCGCGCACCAACAAACTCACCGACTTCTGCCCGGCCCGCAACGCCGGCGTCACGTCCCAGCGAATTGTCTGAGCGGCTTTCACGCCGTTAACCGGCTCTGCCATCGATAAAAATTTTCCGCCGGCATTCAGTTCGCCCGCCGCCCACGGCTTACCGGGCGCGGCCTCGGCAAACGTCGCCTTCTCCGCGTCCCAATCGTCGCGAATCACACTGCACGAAACATCACACACCGCCGGGGCTTGAAGCGGATAACGTTCCAACGATGGATCGGTCGTCAGTTCCAACGTCGCGCGCTCCAGGCCGGCAAGCTGTGGCAAATCAATGAAACGGATGAGAATCAACCGTTGCTTCTCCGGGCCGCGTGGCGTCAACGTGCGCACTTCGAGCTTCGCTGGTTTTCGGGCCGCGGGCTCGTTGGGTTTGGTCGCGTCCACGTAGCAGGCTTCGGCGGTGCGCACGACGGCACCAGCAGGAGCGGGGACGACATTTGTGACGCCCGCCGGCAACCCTTTGAAGAACACCATCCCGCCGTTGGAGTTGATCACATCCGGTAACCCGTCGCCGTCCACGTCGCCGCAGTAGAAATACCGGTATGAAGTCGGATAGTCGATGGGCGCAGGGTCGCCAAGCAGTTTGCCGAACTTGAAGCGCAACGGATCATCGCCCACGTTTTCGTAGTAGCGCAAACCGCCACGCGGTTCGGTGTCTTCCACCACCAGTCCGCGCTTGCCGTTGGCATCGAGCACGGCCACGCCGCATTGCGGTGAGAATGTCTTATTCCACCACGCCGCGATCTTCAACGGCTTGCCGGTTTCGTCGGCGAGCGGCTGGAAATCATCGAATTTAGGATCGTCATTCGTACCTTTGTTCAGATAAAGCCGGTACTCTTTGCTGTCCGGCCAGATGCCGTTGCCGTCGAGCACACCGAGGACGAGGTCGAACTTGCCGTCGTGATTCCAGTCCACGAAGACCGGGCAACTCCGCATCATCGGCGTCTTCATCCGGTCGGCGACGACCGTCCAGTTCGTCTGGTCGGAGGAGACTTCAACCCGGTAGTTGAACCATAGCTCACCCAACTCTGACCGCTGCCGCACCGGCCGCCCTTGCCATGTGAGTGGCCTGAACTCCGTGAACCAACCAGGCTCACGATCCGAGAGCTGAAACCGAATCTTCTCCAGTGTGACCGGTTCCGGCAATGTCACGATCGCCGGCCCCATCGCACACGCGAGCGTAGTGAAATTCGACTCGTTACCACCGGTCAGCATCGCGGTTGGATGTTTCGCTGGCTTAACTTCCGCGCCGGTCGCGTAGTTCTTGCCGCCGGCCAGTGCCTCGAGCGAGACAATATGCAGGGACGAATCGCGATTCGCACCGAGACCGTTGCGATCATTATTAATTCGGATGAACTGCACTTTGTTCGTAACGCTGACCGGGATCTCCTGCCAGCCTTTCATCCGGTTGCTTTCGGGGTATGGAATGCTTACCGACTTGCGCGTCTGAAACGTCAGTCCGTCCGCCGCCAAATCCGTGAAGATATGCAGCTTGCCGTTAACACTCATCACGAGCCGTTTCTTGCCGGTGCCGTCGTCGGGCATCACCGTGACATAGCTGCCGTACACATCGTACGGGCGTTCCTCGAATGGGAAATACTGCGGCACCATCGCCCGGTCACCTTGATAGTTAATGAAACCGGCAAACTCATATTTCATCCCGCCACGATTGCGATACAGCGCGGTGCGACGCAGCGCCCACTGGCAATGCGGATCGTAACAACCGTGGAGAATCAAGTCGCGCGAGTTTTTTCCAAACCAATCCACAACGAGCGGCTGGTACATGAACCCAAACCGCGCAAAATCCGCGCCCTGCAGCACCGTCGGACCGGTGAAGCTCTTACCGGACTTCTTGTACCAGCGCAGCCCTTTAACTGGATCCATCACAAACAAATCGTTATTTGCAAACCGCGCCTGCCCGCCGGCTGGGATCGGCTTGCCTGCAGTATCGGTGAGTGGCTTGGGTGATTCTAGGACATTCAGCTTCGAGCGGCGAAACCAAACGGCATGCGGCCGCGTCGGCCAGTCCACGCGAAACGCGTTGCAGGCGTACGGCGTTTCCGTGCTCACCAAGTCCGGCTGGCCATCACCGTCGATGTCCATCACGACCGGGTTCGGTGCGGCGATGGATTGGCCGTCGGGCGTTGTGATCTCGATACCCTTATCGAACCATGGTTTCTCGCGCGTGCCGAGGTTTTTGTAGAAATACAAACCACGCACCGGTGCCTCCGCAAGTTTCTCCATCCACGTCGAACGCGCCACTGGGTTCGTCCCACCGCTACCGCCGGTGAAGACACTCACGCCCGGCGCTTCCTCCTTGAACCGGCAAATCAGCAAATCTTCCAAGCCGTCGCCATCCCAGTCGGCCACCGTCCACGTCAACACCTGCCGCGGGAACACGCCCTTGCCCCAGTACATGCTTTCCATGCCGACGGTGAAGCGCGTGTTCTCCTTAATCATCTGTGGCGAACCCGGGAAGTATGGCTCGGGAAGTGTGAAGTTCCAGTGATTCGGGCCGTGCTTCGTACCGGTATTGAAAATCAACCGCGGCTGGCCATCGTACACGAGCATGTCCCAAAGGCCGTCGTGGTTGAGGTCGCAGATGGCGCGCGTCTGTGTGAAGTACATGTCGTGCGGCACGGCCTCGGTCAGGTTCAACGGATACCACGCCGCGTGACCAAATTGCGGATCGGCCTGGCTCCCTTCGTTCAAGTGCACACTGCCGCTGATCATCCCCGGGTCGTCGAGAAACAGATCGAGCATGCCGTCGTCATTCCAATCGATGAAATCAAAACCGGCATCCGACGCCAACTGGCATCCCGGCATCAGCACGCCCTCCGACGAAATACGCGGCGCCTCCGCGCGCACGATGGTCGCCAACACGAGTGTCAACAGAATCAGTCTCATACCATCTCCACCGGCAACGACATCACCTTCGGCCCACACGAGAAATGGAACCGGCCATCAATAATAATTGCGCCGCGGTGGAAGAGCGAACCACCAAACGGTTTCGCATCGTCGCCCATCACCCGGTACAGCTCTTCGATTTTACCGGATTCGGGTCGCCACCGGTACATCACCATCCATGTGATGCCGTAGATATTGCCATCCGCTGCAAAGCACAGCGACTGCGGCCGACCAGCGGAGATTTGCGAATCGACGACGTAATCCATCTTCCTTGCGACTGGATCGAAGCAGAAGAACTTCATCCCCATCGTGCCGTACAACTTACCGGCGCGGTAGAGTAGGTTCTCGGTCGACTTAGCTTCCGGGAACGGTTCGATCTTCCAGAGCACTTTCTTCTTCCGAGTGTCCCAGGCAAACAGCCGCGCGCACTTCGTGATTGGCGACATCCCACCGGCACCGCGCCCAATGTTCGTGCCACCGTAAAGAATGTCACCGGTCGCATCCACCGCCAGCGCGTCGATGCTTTGGTCCGGAATAATTTTGTCGAAGGTTGTCAGTTTCTTCTTCCGAATGTCGTAACACGCCAAGCCACCGTGCGGGAATCCATAATCCGCAAACCCGCCAACCCACACGCGTTTCTGGATGTGATCAATACTCATCGCGCGCGGCCGGTGATTGCCGATGCCAAGATAGCCGAGCAACTTTGGATTCGTTTTCCACTTCTGCGAACCCGGCGGGTCCTTGTGCCACGGTTTGGCCGGGTCATATTCCATGAGCAATCCCAGCGAATACGTCGCGTAGTACAGCTTCCCATCGCAATGCCCGATGGAATACGCCTCGCCGTTGTCTGGCCCACCGCGACCGAGGCTTTCGAGTTTCTCCGTGGCCGGCGTGTACCGCGACAAAAACAACGGCATGATTGTGCTGCCGTACACGGTCTGGTTCGGCCCTTCCGCTAGATGAAAAATATTCGCCCCGCCGGTCTGGTACGCGTACGGAATGACTTTCTTGCCAACGCGAATCGCATCCGGATCCACGCGCGTGACCGGCGTGCCATCCGGCAACCACTGCCAATAGCCGGACAATTCCTTCGGCGCATTCGGTGCCGGGAAGATCGCGCCGTGTTCGAACCGGTAAGAGTTCCCGCGGTTCGTATGCACGTAAATCTGTCCGTCCCGACCATGGCCAAACTCATCGATCCAATTCGGCGTGACATCCTTTTTCGGCAGCAACTCCGTCATATTGCCGGTCGCGATGTGATACGCCACGATTTGCGATGCCGTGCAGCCGGTCGAGCAATACACGTAACCATCCCGGCCACACGCCACGCGGCGCACATACGTTTGGGTCTTCGATATCTGACCGAGGTCTTCGAGCTTGTCAGTGTTCGCATCATAGCGGAACAGCCGGCATTGCGGCGACGTGCCAATGTAGTACTTTCCGTCCGCGCCGCGCTCAATGCGCCAGATCCAGTGCCCTTTGGTATCGGCCACAATCCAAGACTTACCGGTTTTCGGATCAATCCGGCACAATTGCCCGCCAGTACTTGTCGCCAGCACATGGCCTTCCAATGTGATTTCCATTCCGAACGGCCCACCGCTCGGCGGTGCCATGGGAAAGCATTTCGACTTACCGGTCGCGACGTCCACCTGCACGACCACCGATGTCGTACTCAGGATACCGCAGTACACGTAGTCGCGTCCCGTCTCCGCGTCGCGCCACGCTTTGAATGACCGGCAATGGCCGTTGTAAACTGCGATCCCATGATCGCGGAGTCCGGTTGTCAGATTCAGGGGAGCAGCATTCATTTTGTAGCAGTCTCCAATGGTAGGCGGAGCGACATCACCTTCGGGCCGCAGGAAAAATAGATTCGCCCGTTGATGATGACGGCCCCGCGGTGAAACAGCGAGCCACCGGTGAACGGTTTTGCGTCATCGCCCAGGCACCGGTGCAATTCCTCAATCTTCCCAGTCTCCGGCCGCCACCGGTACAGGACCATCCATGTGATACCGTAAAGATTGCCATCCGGTCCAAAACTCAGGGAATGCGGCCGCGGGCCGGAGATTTCCGACTTCACAACATAATCCGTTTTTCGCGTGGCCACATCGAAGCGGAAGAACTGGAATTCGAACGTGCCGTAGAGTTTGCCATCCCGGTAGAGCAAATTGCTCAGGCCCTTGATCCCGGGCACCGGCACAACTTTCCACGCGACCTTTTGTTTACGGGTGTCCCAGGCGAACAGACAGGACTCCTGCGCCACCACCGGCATACCGCCGCCGCGCTCAATGTTTGTCCCGCCGTAGATAATGTCGCCGGTCGCGTCCGCCGCGAGCGCATCGATGCTCTGATCCGAAATAACCTTTGGAAACAACGTGAGCTTCTTGCGGCGCGTGTCGTAGCACGCCAGGCCGCCATGCCGGTATCCATACTCGGGGAATCCGCCAATCCAGACCCGTTTCTGGCTGTCCACCGTCATTGCACGGGGCCGGCAGTTCCCGGTGCCGAGATGGCCGAGCCACCGTGGGTTCGTCTTCCACTTCATTGCGCCCGGCGGATCTTTGTGGAGCGGCTTGGCGGGGTCATAGCACATCAGATTGGCCGACGGATAATTCGCGTAGTACAGTTTGCCGTCGCAATGGCCAAATGAATACACCTCCCCGTTGTCCG
>JBAXAT010000065.1:0-7242 GCA_037142335.1 Verrucomicrobiota bacterium
ACGGTTCGCGAACTTCACCGGTTAACCCGGTGCCCAGCAGACCGTCCACAATCAAGTCTGTGGCCGGCAGTTTACCTGGCCATTCGACAACCTCAACGCTGGTCAGTTTTTGAAAATGTGTGCGCGCATCACCGGTCAGGTCATCGGGCCGGCAAAGCAGCACAAGCGTCGGCGTGTAGCCGGCCAACGCGAGGTGCCGGGCTGCCACGAACGCGTCGCCACCGTTATTGCCCTTGCCGGCGAGCAACAGAACTTCACGCGTATTGTGTTGCCGGAGAAATTTGCCGGCTTGCTCGGCGACGGCGCGGCTGGCGCGTTCCATCAGTACCGCGCCCGGCGTCCCGGCGGCGATGGTGCGCGCGTCGAGTTGCCGCATTTGCGCGGTGGTGACGGTTTTCATCAGGCGCCGAATTTGTCGAGGCGCTGGGCGTTAGCTTGCATGAAGCGGATTAGATATTTCGCGTCGAAGATTCCAAGGCTGCCATGGTTGGCGGCGCGCTCGGTAAAGCGTTCCATCCCATCCCAGCCGGCAATTGCGCTGGTGATCATGACCGGCTGCGGATGCCAACTGTGGCCTTTTACCGGAACCGGCGTGGAATGATCGCCGGTCACGACAATCACATTTGGATTGGCGGCAATCAATGTTGCCAGACCGGCATCGGCTTCTTCGATGGCTTGGACTTTGGCGTCGAAGTTGCCATCTTCGCCGGCGGCGTCGGTTGGTTTGATGTGAATGAAAACGTAGTCAAAAGTTTTGAGCGCTTCAACGGCCATCGTGAATTCTTCGGCAAGCGAGTGCGCGCCCTCAAGCTTGGTCATCCCGACGAGTTGGGCGAGCCCTTTGTACATCGGGTAAATCGCAATGCAGGCGGCCTTCAGGCCATATCGGTCCTGAAACGTTGGGATGTGCGGCTGGTGCGCGATACCACGCAGAAGGAAACCGTTGGCGGGCCGGCAGTTTTTCAACAGCGGCAGCGCTTGCCGGTAAAACTCGGCTACAACTTTCGCGGTCTTGGTGGTCTTGGCGGTTTTCTTGACCGGCTTGGCAATACCGATGGGCTGACCTTCGCGGCCAGGATCGGAATTGGTTAACGGCCCTTCGAGGCCTTTTCCGCGGAACACGACAACGAACCGGTGGCCCTTACCAGCTTTAATAATGACTTCGACGGTGCCGATTTTTTTGATTTTCTTTTTTAGAATTTCAACCTGTGCTTCACAAATTTTGGTGTCAATGCGCCCGGCGCGCCGGTCGGTCACGAGACCTTTGGCATCAATGGTGCAAAAGTTGGCGCGAGCGGCGACGTCGCCAGCTTTGAGGTCAATGCCAAGACCGAGCGCTTCGATGACGCCGCGACCAACTTCAAATTCGAGCGGGTCGTATCCGAATAGACCGAGATGACCGGGCCCACTGCCAGGCGTGATAGCGGGAGCGACCGGCGTCAGGCGCCCCATTGCGGAGCGTTTAGCGAGCGCGTCGAGGTTCGGTGTTTGGGCAACTTCGAGCGGCGTGCGAAAGCCGGTCGACTCGGTAGCAATATCGCCGACACCGTCGAAAACGACGAGCGCGAGTTTAGATTGATTCGGTATGGTCAGGTCGGAATAAATTTTATCGAGGTTCATAGTGCTCGGCTTGTAACACTTTGGGATACCAACCGGCAAGCCTGCGCTGCGCGTTACCGGTTAATGTGAATGATTTCGGCGGGCGGGAAGCCGTTGAAATACGTGGACGAGGCGTGGCTGTAGGCGCCAATGTTTTCGCTATACAACAAATCGCCCAATTCCAAGTTTGCCGGCAACTGCTCGGCCATCGAAACCACGTCTAGTGCGTCGCATGTCGGGCCAAAGACGGAACAGATTTCCGTGGGCCCTTTTTTGAACGCCTTGAGGTGGTAGTGGCAGTGGTCGAAAATCACGCCCGAGAAAGTGTGATAGACACCGTCGTTGATGTAGTAGCAGAGCTTGCCGTCGCGCACTGCCTTGCCGATGATCCGCGAGACAGCAATGCCGGCAGTCGCGACCATGAATCGGCCTGGTTCGGCAAGAATTTGAATTTCCTTCGGGAAGAGCCGGTCGAGTTCCAGGTTGACCGTATGCGCCAATTCGGCAAACGGCTTGACTGATGAATCGTACGGCGCCGGGAAACCGCCACCAATGTCGAGCACGTTCATCTTGGTGTAACCGCGTTCCTTGGCTTCCTTGAAAATATTGGCGGCGAGGTTGAGCGCCTGAACGTAGTTCTCGAAATTGGTGGTCTGGCTGCCGACGTGGAAACTCAACCCTTCCACAGTGAGACCGGCTTTGGCCGCTGCAAGGATCAAATCAACAGCTTCACCAGGTGCGGCGCCAAATTTTGACGACAGCTCAACCATGGCGCCGGTATTGGCCACCTTCAGACGCAACGCGAGACCGGCATTGGGCGCGAACTTTTTGATTTTACGGATTTCCTCAGCGTTGTCGTAGGTCACAAGCGGATTGTAGTGATCCAATTCCGCCAGCGTCTCATTGGCTTTGATCGGATTGGCGTAAATGATTTTGTCCCAAATCCACTGCTGCCGCTTTTTCGATGGCAAGTCTTTGATATTCTCGCAAACAATCCGTAGTTCCGGTAACGACGCCACATCAAAACTCGCGCCGACCTTGAAAAGTGTGCGAACGATTTCTGGATTCGGGTTGGCCTTGACTGCGTAGTAAGCCTGCACGCGTGGCAAGTATTTCTTGAAGGTCATGTAGTTGCGCCGCAATTCAGCGTGATCCACTACAAACAGTGGCGTGCCGTGCTCCAGCGCTAGCTTCTTCAATTCACGTCGTGAAACCATTTTCTTGTTTGTTTTCCTTTTGGCTTGTTTGTACCAGACACACGCCGCGCGTCAAGCAGCTGGTGGCTAGCGACAGTGGGCAGACTAACATTTTCACCACCTACGTGTGCAAGAAAGATTACCATCACGTCTGTGCCCTGTCTGGGTCCGCTTATAACTAATTTAGCGGTGCGCCAGCATCCAGCCGGCGATCAGTAGACCGTAGGTAATAACTGCGGCGCGCAGCCAGCGCGGTTTCAACCGTTGCGCGGCGTGCGCGCCGGCGTAGGCGCCGGCCATTGCCGCGACCATCATCACTGCGCCGACGTCGAATACCACCTTGCCGGAGCAGATGAATAACAACGCGGCCGCCACATTGATCAGCGTGGCCAAGACCGTCTTCAACGCGTTCGCCGCCTGCAAATCTTCCGGCAGGAAAATCGCCATCGCCGCCAGCATCATGATGCCGATGCCGGCACCGAAATAGCCACCGTAAATCGCGATAGCCAGTTGGCACCACCACAAAATCGCGGCATGAGTACGCGGGTGCATTGCCACCCGGCGATTCATCCAGCGCCCGACCGGTTCCTGCGCCACAAGCAGCCCGCACGCCAACAAAATTAGGAACGGCACAATCGCTTTGAACAATTGCTCCGGCGTCGTAACCAACAACACCGCCCCGAGCAACCCGCCGATGATTGACGGCACAGCCAGCGCGACCAGATATCGGCGATTCTCGCGCAATTTTTGCCGGTACGCCCAGCCGCTGGTCAACGACGCCGGCCAGAGCGCGAGCGTATTGGTCGCGTTGGCCGCAATGGGTGACAACCCGCCATACATCAACGCCGGAAACGAAAGCAACGTCCCGCCGCCGGCAATCGCATTCACAAACCCAGCTGCAAATCCCGCACTGCAAATTAATGGCAGGTGATTCATCGAAAATTAGACGGTCTGACTTTTGATAATTTCGTCATCATCACGCTGCCAGATTTGCAGCGTGCCGGCAGTGTTTTTGCGGAACTGGTTAAATTGTTCCGGCAATAACCGCTTCGTCAGCCGGCATTCTCGCGCACCGGTAGCATCGCAGCCAGTCACCAACAAATGTCCTTTACGAAACCGGGCCGGGCCGATGACGCTGACTGCACCAGCCAGTAATTCTGGTTGTGGCCGTTTATCGAGCGCTAGATAACTCACCGGCAAACTCCGCAAATCAACTCCGGCAACTTTCGCAAAGCGCGACCAATTTCCATCGGTGAAAACTCCCGGTGGCGACGGCGCAAAAAAATGACACCAGTGCCGGGCGTTCGCTTCCGCTAACATCCCGCACGCTTGCCGGTGCACACACGGCGCGACAAGCTGGTGGCTGTCGCACAATTGCTCGCGCATCGCAATCAACCGGCGACTCGCCGTAAATGTTCCTGGCTCGACCCATAGAATCGTCGTGGCCGTGCGACACAATTCCAGCAGCGCCGGCGCCTGCGCGTCGGATAATTCCGTTAGCACATGGCTAAGTAGAAGCGTCGGACACGGTTGCTGGCCGGTTGTGGTATTCCTACCGAGCCGGCTCGCAGCAAATCGCATCGCGAGCGCCGACCGATCCCAAAGTTGCACCGCGTGACCAGGGAAGCATTGCAAGAATGCGCGCCCGGCAATCCCACTGCCACAGCCCCAATCCAGAATCGCGCCGGCCGGTGGCTGCCAGCCGCGCTGCTGCAGCTCCCGGAACACAAAATCCCATTTCCAGCCAATCCGCTGTGCAAATGTCAGGTCGTAGCTGGCGAGATCGCTTTCGCGTCGCCAGTAATCCGTGGCACCGGCGTTGCCGGCAATAAAACCGGCCCGCAAGCGTTCCAGCGCCGACCAATCAATCTCGTCCCAGTTCATCCAATCCGTGGTGGGTAATCCCGTAAAACTTTTTAAATTGCTCAATCCGCTCCCGCGCCGCCGCATCGGCAAACGGCGGGCGTTCCCGGATCGCAGCAATCAGCAGATTTTTAGGCGTGTGTTCGCTGGCGACAAACTCAATCACTTTCGTCCGGTAGCCAGCCCATTCCAGCACCAACACCCGCAACGCATCAGTCGCCCATTCCGCCATCCGCTCAGCCAGCATTCCGTGCCGGAGACTTTCCGCCAACGGCTCAGGTCGTCCGAGTTGTGGACGGATTTGCTGATGGCAACATGGCGCTACGACAATGAGTTTCGCACCGGCCGCGACGCCACGCCGAATTGCATCGTCGGTCGCCGTGTCGCAGGCGTGGAGGGCGATGAGAGCATCCACTGCCGGCAATTTCATTGATTCAATCGTGCCGGCGAGAAATTCCAAACCGGTTGCGCCGATTTGCCGTGCGAGTTGGTTGCCGGCTGTCACCAACTCCTGACGTTGCTCGACACCGATGATGCGAACCGGTCGGTCACGCAGTAAATGCCAGAGCGCAAATGTCAAATAACCTTTGCCGCAACCCATGTCGGCAATCGTCCGCAATTCCATTCCCTCAGCGAGATGGGAAAAGATTTCGAGATACCGGTCAATCTGCTGGCGTTTCTTCGGAGTCGTGTGCAATGCGCTCAACCAAGCTTGCGTAGAGTCGTCGAGAAAAGTTTGTTTCTGCCGGTCGTGCGTCCGGACCGGCGCGACAGTGACGGCCGGTTTGTGAGCAATCAGATGTTTCGGTGTCAACTGCCAGTCCTGCTGCGTCGTGCTCAGTAATGCACCGTATGTTTTGCCGGTGAATTGGGCGCGCAGCCAACCGGCGACCTCGGCAACCGGTAAATTCTTGGTCACATCGCGCGTCGCTTCGCGGAACGTCAGCGACAAAACCGGCTGACCTTGAATTTCCACCAATCGCCCAAGCACTTTGGCCGGGCGCGTCACCGCGAGCCGGACAAACGTGCCGTCCTGTAGGCTCACTGTGACTTTCGCGATAAACTCGGTGATGATTTCGGTAGGTTTCATTTTCCTGTAAGTGTGACCAATGTAATTTCCGGGCGAGCCAACACGCGCATCGGTGGACCCCACGCGCCGATACCTCGGTTGACGTAAATCGTCGCCTTGCCATCGGTGAACAATCCATACGGCGTTTTGAAAATCCGTTTAACAATAAAGTTGAACGGCCAGAGCTGGCCTTGGTGCGTGTGGCCGCTCAGTTGGAGTTGGATGCCACGCGCTTCCAGTTCTGCCAATGTAGTCACCGGCGTGTGATACAGTAAAATTGCCGGCTTCGTGCGATCCAACCCACGCAGGTTTTCATCCCACGTCGGCGCCAACACCCCGGTGATGCGCGATGCAATCACATCATCGCGTCCGATGAGTTGCAGGTCACCATCCACTGTCACCCACCGGTTGCGCAAGAGCGTAACGCCGGCACGGTCGAGGTACGACTTGGTGCGTTCCACGCCGGCAAAGAATTCATGGTTACCGGTCACTGCGAACACGCCATTCCGACTTTGCAGCCGCCGCAAGGCCGGGATCATGTCCTCCATGTGCGACGGTTCCGCGTCCACCAAATCACCGGTAATTACGATCAAGTCCGGCTGGAGCGCGTTGACTCGGTTGACGATTTTTCCCAAGCGCGACCCGCGCACGATCCGGCCCATATGCACATCCGAGATTTGCGCGATCCGGAAACCTTCCAAGTGCGCCGGCAAACCCGGTATCCGCACCGGCAGATTCGTCACGCTAATCCAATGCGCCTCGATGAACCCGTACACCGTGATCGCCGCCACGAGGCCGGCAACGATGGTCGTCATCATTCGCCCGCCCGGCAGCGCGCCCCAAGATAACAGGCGCGCCAAGTCATACGCAAACGTCGCCAGCACCAAATAGACAATCATTCCCATCCAGAAGGAACTCACGAAATTGGCCACACCTAGCACCGCACCGTTCTCCCGGCGGAACATAAAATGAATAACCGGGAACGACAGGAACAACACTAGCACCCAAAGCCGCGTTATCCAGACCGGCCAGCCGGTTAGCTTCAACGGCTGCACAAGTCGCCAATAGACATACAGATGCGCCCCGCCATAGATCAGCGAGAAGATCGTCACAAACGACATCAACATCCGCAGTGAGAGTTTCATTAGTTACCGATTAATCCTGCAATACCGGCGTTTTTGCCAGTTCATTTAGCCACAGATGGACACGGATAACAATATCCGGCAGGGCGGCGCGCATTTCTTCGGCATCCATGGAATATTTTCTTGGACGCTTGGCAACCGACTTCGCCGTCGGCATTATTGGCATCGTTTGGATCACGCGCCACCTCAACGCCGCACCGGCCCATAACCCTGCCGGTGCGCCTGCCCGGTAAAAACAGTTCTCCCGGCTGCGCCTCACCTTTTCCCACGGGGCACTCCGCGAATGATTTTCCGGCACCGGAATGTCTCTCCCCGGCGTGCTTCTGCGGTTTCCCGGCACCGGAAAACCATTTCCCGGTGCCGGTGAGAGATT
>JBAXAT010000066.1:0-7182 GCA_037142335.1 Verrucomicrobiota bacterium
CGCACAAGGGGCTGCGTTCCGGGAAGACTTGCTAATCGTTGACATACCGGGCGCGAGTAAGCCGCCAGTTGAACCGCTGGCCCGGTGTGCGACTGTCCACGATGCGTTGGTGCTTGGGTTGGGAGATTACGTCCGCAAGTGCGGGTTCAAATCCGTCGTGCTCGGCTTGAGCGGTGGTATTGATTCGGCAGTAACCGCATGTCTGGCCGTTGCCGCGCTTGGCCGGAAAAATGTCATGGGCGTGTCGTTGCCCTCGCAGTTTTCATCGGACGGAAGCCTCGCCGACGCCCGCGAACTTGCTGGTAATCTCGGCATCCGGTATGAGGTCATTGCGATTCGTGAAGTCTTTGAGACTCTCAAGGCCAGTTGCCGTAAATTATTCCACGGTTTGACCGAGGATACGACTGAAGAAAACATGCAGGCGCGGATTCGGGGCACGATCTTGATGGCGATTTCCAACAAGTTCGGACATCTGCTGCTAACCACCGGTAACAAGAGTGAATTAGCCGTCGGCTACTGCACGCTTTACGGGGACATGAATGGTGGCCTCGGCGTTATTGCCGACGTACCCAAGACGATGGTTTATGAAATTGCCAGCCACATTAATCGTGACCGGCAAGTAATTCCGTTGTCAAGTATCACAAAACCGCCATCCGCCGAGTTGCGCCCGAATCAGACCGACCAGGATAGCTTGCCGCCGTACGCCGTACTCGACGTGATCTTGAAACACTACGTCGAAGATGCGCAGTCGACCGCCGAGATTGTCACGGCGACCGGCTATGATGAGCAATTAGTGCGCGATATCGTCCGTAAAATTGATCTTAACGAGTACAAGCGGAAACAAGCCCCGCCTTGCCTCCGCGTCACGACAAAAGCCTTCGGCATTGGCCGACGCGTTCCAATTGCCCAGCGCTACGTCGAGTGATAATCCACAGCGCAGACGGTGCGCTGGCGTTGAACACAACCTGACCCCCGGTACGGCCTACAGCATCGAAGTCCGCGATCGGCGGCGCGACAGGTAGTCAGCTACCAATATCGCGCCCGGAAGGGCACTCCTACGAAGCGACCCGGTCGGCTGGCGCTGATTACTTTGTCGTGGTCGTCGAAGCCGGTGTGATGGTGGCGGCGAGAGATTTCAATACGGCGGCGCGGACAAGCGGGTCGTCGTTCCGGTAATACTCGCGGGCTAAGGTCAGTGTGGTTTCGTCACCGAGTTTGGCGAGCGCTTCCAAGATATGCGGTTTTGCTCGTGGCGTTGCGCGTTGGTAGGCATCGCGCAACGGGTCGCGGCTTGGCTGGCCGAATTTGACAAGCGCATCTTGAGCGGCATAGCGGACATCGTAGATTTCGTCGTCGAGTTTTTGGAGCAGGGCGGGGATGGCGCGGTGGTCGCCAATTTTGCCGAGGGCTTGCGCGGCGCGGAGGCGGACCAGTTCCCGTGATTCATCCAAGGCGGCCATAGCCGGACGGAAGGCTTCGGCGGCGCGCATGTGGCCGAGTGTGTAGAAGGCGGTTGTGCGGCATTTGTCGCGGTTAAGCAATGGCAAGACGGCCGGGATGCCGGCGCTGGCTTTCTCGTCGAAGCGGGCGAGGTAATAACAGCAGAGCCGCGCGACATCATCGTCGGTCGCGGCGCGGATGCCGGCGATAAGGGGCGGGATGGAGTTGGTGTTGAGATGATCCACGAGTTCTTCGACTTTAATGCGAACCATGATGTTGGGGCTGGCGAGGCGGGTGATCAAATATGGAAGCGCTTCGGCGGCGCGCTGCTTGAGTTCGTCCCACGCTTTGCCGGCTTCGGGTCGGTCGCTGGTAGCGACACGGAAGAGATATTCGATGGGGTGATGCGGATTAACGGGCGCGATTTTGTTAAGGCGACCGGCAGGGCGGGGGGGCGGCTGGTTTGGCGTGTATGGTCGTGCTCGGTCTGGCGCGATGGGCGCAACTTCGCCGTCGAAGCCGGCGCCGTAGAGCGGTT
Organism: Verrucomicrobiota bacterium; assembly: GCA_037142335.1. Taxonomy (GTDB): domain Bacteria; phylum Verrucomicrobiota; class Verrucomicrobiia; order Palsa-1439; family Palsa-1439; genus CAINDI01. The sequence goes on from JBAXAT010000066.1 coordinate 1,979, forward strand.
TCAACCAGATGGCGTTATTGGTTTGGCCTTGCGAGTAAATGCCGTGGCCGCTGAGGTCGAGCAGCAAGGCGATGGAACCGTACTCGCGTTTGTCGCCATCGTGACCGGCGGCTTGGGATTGTTTCGGGTCGGTGCCGACGTAGGTATTGGTGCCGGCATGGTTGAGGAGCATGGCGAAAGAGTTGTTGATGGCCGCGCCTTGGGCGGTGGTTTCGCCGGTAAACTTGTTGTTACCGGCGTGACTAATCAACATGCCGACGGAGTAATCATGCGCCGCGCCTTGACAGATGTGGCCGGCGGTGAAGGTGTTGTTGCCACCCCAGTCCACCAGAGCGCCGTTGCTGAGATGGATGCCGGCACCTTGGCAGTATTGATGGGCGTCGTACCGGTTATTGCCGGTAGCATCAAGGAACAGGCCGACTGAATACCAATAGCTTGCACCTTGGCCATAAACATCGGCTTCGTAATGATTGTGACCACCCAAATCACACAGGATACCGATACCGCCGCCGGCATATGGGCGCAGGCCGTAGCCGAAGCCTTGCGAAAGCGAGAAATAGTGACCTGGCAACCACGGACAGGGATACTTGCCGCCGGCAAAGTACAAATTGTTACTACAAGAATTGAGCAGTAACCCGACGCCTTGGATGCCACCAAATCCTTGCGACAGGTAAGCCGCCCGACAGGTTGCGGTTTCGCCACGTTGCCAGAGAATGCCGGTGCCGAACATGCCGGCACCTTGGGAAAACGTGTCAGCTTCAAGTGTCTGCTTGCCGGGCCCGGTCATCAAAATGCCGCAGCCAAAGAAGCCGGCGCCTTGCGACATGTGCTTGGCTTGAAATGTGCAGTTACTGCCGAGTGCGGCGAGGATGCCAACACCGAAGAGACCGGACCCCTGTGAAAAACTGCGCTTGGAAACGAACTGGCTGTTATTGCCAAGATCAATAACGATGGAAATCGGTCGACCAGCCAGACCGTTCGCGCCGCCGGCAGAGTTCGAGTAAATATTGTCGCCGCCGAGCCCGATGATGAGAAAGGCTTCATTGGTAAAAACATGCTTACCGGCACCAGTAACGATGACCTTGCCGAGCTTCGTGTCGGTCTCGTATTGGAAGTCGCCAGTGAACTGGTTTGTGCGTAACAATGCCACAGCATTGTCTACTGCGCCGGCAAGTTGCGTGGCCGCATACATTAGTTGGACAGTGTTAAACTTATCAGACGCGTTGAGGATCGCGTCCGCCAGTTCTGTATCTTGCAGTTCCAGCCGTTCATCCCGGTCGAGGAACTGTTGCAGCGGGCCGGTATCAATGCCGAGTTGGTGCCAGCTTTCGATTTCAGTTTTATCATTCTTGATGTGCAGTGCTTCTGGCGCAAAGCCGGCGAGCGCTGTGGCTCCGTCCGCCGGCAAGGCGTGGATGAGCAACCCCGCGCTCAGTTGGGATGCCCAGACAATGCGCTGAATTGCTTCCGACACGGGTGCCGGCAATTTTGTAAGAAACCCCGGCTCAATGAAAATCGCGTACGGCCTGACATCGTAAAATATTGGCAGAGGATCGAATTGTTGAGAAGCGAAGGTCGCTAGGTGGCGTAGTTCGGTTGCGGAGGTGCAATTGCTTAGAACCGACTCCGCGTAACCGGGTAACCGGAGTGGTGCTTGGAGGAATTGCCGGGCTTGTGGAAAAATCAATTCAGATTCGACGTTGGTTTTTTGGAATGCCAGATCGCGCTCAGTCATTTTGAGCGCGCGCAAGGCGAACTGGAGGGCGCGTTCGTCAGTAGCGTCGAAGGCGACCGGCGTTTCGGCGAAAAGTCCAACCAACGGTAGGAGGCAGATCAACAGGGCAAGGCGAATCATTCTCAATCCATACCGGAACTTTATGCCCACGTCACGCAAAACACCGGTGCACTTGCGAATGTCGCCGGCTGTGCTACTGTCCCAAAAACCAATAACCGAAAGGAAAATAAAACATGAGTACACTCGTCCAGAAAGCAGCCCCAGAATTCAAAGCGACAGCCGTCGTCAACGGCCAGTTCAAAGACATCAGCCTGAGCGATTACAAGGGCAAGCAATACGTAGTCTTGTATTTCTACCCATTGGATTTTACGTTTGTCTGCCCTACGGAAATCATTGCCTTCAATGACAAGGTGGCCGAGTTCAAGAAACGGAATGCCGAAATCCTCGGCGTCAGCGTGGACAGCCATTACACGCATCTGGCGTGGATCAATACGCCGCGCAAATCCGGCGGACTTGGTGGTCTCGATTATCCGCTCGTTTCCGATCTCACGAAACAGATTGCCGCCAGCTACGGCGTGCTAACCACCAATGGCGCAGTTGCATTGCGCGGTCTGTTCATCATTGACCAGCAAGGCATCGTGCGGCATGCGCTCGTCAACGACTTGCCGCTCGGCCGCAACGTGGACGAAGCGATTCGCATCCTTGATGCGCTGCAATTCTTCGAGAAGAACGGCGAAGTCTGCCCGGCGAATTGGAAGCCCGGCGAAAAGACCATGAAAGCTGATCCGAAGGGTTCGCTGAAATACTTCGAAGCCGTTAATAAGTAATTGTAACAGGCATCGCCGGTATGACTGGATTGTCATACCGGCGATTTGCCTAAATGCGGCGGTTACCGTCAGGGGAGAATATCGCTGACCGACAGACTGTTCTTGCCGAGTTTATGGTTAGCTTCGGCGAGCTTCTCACGACTGCTGACGACGCAGATGGCGGAACGTGATTCATTGGCGTCGAGCAATCGCAACATCGTTTCTTTCACCCCAACCGGCGTGGCGCGGAGCGTCGCGGCGTAGCGTTTTTCGCGCAGTTCGTTGGTGTCACCGCGCAGATGCTGCACCAGCGCACTGCCGGTGGCAGCACCGGGACGGATCGGCTTTTGTTCTTCCTTGGCGCTGCCGATGATCGCCCGGTCAATGTCGGTCTGACTCCAATGCTGAGCGGCGATGTAGGCGCGCAGACCGTCGAATGTTGCCAGAGTCTGGACAATGTGCGGGTCACGGAAGCTATACAGCATGAGTACGCCGAGTGCGTCAGAGTACCGGGCGCCACCGCCATAGGCATTACCTTTGAACCGAATCTCTGGCAGCAGGTAATCGAAGTTGGCAAGATATATGCCGAGTTCAAATGACGGGACGTCTGGATGCGCTAGATGCGGTGCCGGCATGAGCTTTGCACAATTCGCAACCAACATCGGTCCGGCCAATCCTTCGCGTGGCGGCGTTGCAAACGGCTGAAACGCAGGTAACACATCTGCACTTGTTTCATTGCGCAGGAGTGTGGTCCATTGTTCAAGAGTTCGCGTCAAGGTGTGAAAAACTGTATCGCTGCCGGTAAAGCTGACCGTCCACCGTGCGCGGAGAAGAAAATTACGGATGCGCTCGACGTTCTGCATGATCTCGTCAGCGTGCTTATCAAAGTTGCCGGTCAATTCCTCAACCACACGCAAAGCCACCGGGCTGAAGAATAAGTGTTCGATAGCGGCTTCACGGCTGAGTCCGCGTGCGGCTTGGCGGCGGGCTGTGCCTAACCCGTCATTTACGAGCGTGGTCCGGTACGCGGCACGGGTCTGCGTCATCACGTCGTTAAGTCGAGCACGGTCGCGCGGATCAACGGCGAAGATTAAATCGCCAAGCAATGCGAATGCTTTCTCCGCCTCGCCGTCGAGCGTTTTAAGTCCAAATTGTAATTGGCGAATAGTTCGTGATTGGTCAGTGGCGTGTTTCCAAACGGCGATGTTTGACCAAAGTCCGCCGGTACACGCAGTCCGCCGGTCGGCAATCGTAGCGAAATTCTGACCGGCAACGCCCATCTTGTTTAATACTTCGATGTAACGCGTGAGCCAGCTGTAGAGTTCAACCGGTAGCCCGGCCAGATCGACACACAGTTCCAGATAATTGACGCCGTTGGCAAAGACGTCATTGCGCAAGACCGTAATCCCGGCCACTTGTCCGATGTTCGTGGGAATGTGCCGTGGTTTGGCTGGTAAATCGCTAGCTTTAAGCTGCGGCAGTTTCGCGAGCGCGGCTGGTGAGTTCGGCACGCCTTGAGCTGCTTGCAACGCCGCGGCTGTTTGAGCGATGCCGGCAATCTGTTGCGCATCTAACCGGGTGCGCTGTTCCGCCATCTTTGCGGTGAACGCGGCATCGGCACGCGCTTGCATGTCGCGATCTGGACGCAATACGATGCGGAGCCGGTGCGGATTGTCGAGCAGGCCGGTGCGAATCAACCGGTTAAACCGGTCGGGATCAGTTTCCCAGCGTTGCCGGCACGCCGCAAGGTGTTCCTTGAATCGCAAGAACGGCAGCGGGTCAGCGCCAAACGGCCACGCATCATTAACAACGTTAAGCAAAAGCAATGGAAACAAGGTTTTGACTTCAAGCGTGTCATAGGCGAGTTGCTGGAACGCGGCAGCGACGCGTTCTTTGGGAAATGGTTCGGCGGCGAGGTGTTTGAGAGTGTCGAAAACTAGTTTTTCAAAAGCGTCCACATGGTTGGGTTCGCTGCCTTTGAGGCCGACGTGAAATTCCTGCTCGTAGGCCGAGGCGCCGGTGCCGGCAAAGAAAATATCCGTGCCGAGCTTTGAATCAATTAGCGCCTTTTTCAATGGTGATGCATCGTTGCCAATGAGTAGGCGGGCGAGGACTTCCCAATCGGTAACCAGAGCCGGGTCGAGCGCATCGCCAACGAGCCAGTTAAGTGTGAAAAATGTGCGTGTGGAAGTCTCTTCGGCTGTGCCGATGGGATATTCTTTTTCGATGCGACGCTGAGCAGTCCAGCGCGGTTGACGCGGTGTGGTCAGATGCGCTTCTCGGCGCTGGAAACCGTTTAGAACCGGCGCGAGAAAATTGAAATGGTCCGCGGTTGGAATGTCGCCGTAGATGTAGATTAGCGCGTTGCTCGGGTGATAGCGTTCGGCGTGGAATTGCTGGAACTGCTGGTATGTCAATTCAGGAATGCGTTCGGGATCGCCGCCGGAATTGCGGCCAAGTGGTGTGTCCGGATAGAGATAATTTCCGACAAGTTCATACATCAGAGATTCAGGTGACGAGTAGGCGCCTTTCATCTCGTTGTAAACGATGCCGGAGACTTTCAGCGGCGAAGCGAGGTCGGCGTTATCGGCCAGCGTCAAGTGATGGCCTTCGCGTTTGAAAGTGTCTTCCTTTAATTCAGGGTGAAACACGGCGTCGAGATA
>JBAXAT010000067.1:0-7176 GCA_037142335.1 Verrucomicrobiota bacterium
ACAACGCCAGCGATCCCAACCCAAAATCATCCGTGCAGGTAAACGTCATATCCACTGCTGAATTGTTACCGGCAATCAATTGATTTCCTTCCGCCGGATCCACAATCTGAATCTTCGGCGCTTCATCCGGCTTCACGGCAATCTGAAACGCTTCACTGTCCACATGATTTTCCATATCCTTATAAGTTAGCTTCACAGATTCGTTGGCAACGACACGGCTGCCAATCTGCCACTGCGCCTCGTCCAGGTTTTCTACCGTGAATTGCATTGCGCCATCGGTTGTGGATTTCAACTCGGTTAACGGGTGATTGAACGCCAGTTTCACTGTTACCCGCGAGCCCGGGACGACGTTTTTCAGAATGGTGAAATCAGTAATCGTCTGCTTAGCCACTTTCGTGTACGCCGGCGGATCGACTTCGGCAATGCGCGTGCGAATCGCCGTCTTGGCACGCACTCTAATTTGGTAAACCGTCGACTGTGTGTCACCGGCCACTACATAGAGTGCCATCGGCTGGGTGACTTCTTTCCAGTGATAAGTAAAGACCGGCTGACCAACTTCACGGTTCATCGGCAACCGCTGCCAATTGGAACCGGCTTCACGGAACACTATCCACGCAGTACGCGGCACATCACCGGCTAATGTTGCGCTGACCGAAAACTCGCTTCCGTGAATAATCTGCGCATCGCCGGGCGTCACGCCGGCAATCTGCGTGCTCGTCAATGGCGCGATTGAACTTGCCGGCAGGAACAGCCGCGCCGCCGAATTTTTGAAATGCGATGGACTGACTACTGCCCAACCTATCAACGCCACCGCCACCACCGCCAACGCCGTACCGAGTTGTTGAAGCAACCGTATATCAAACACATTCCGCCAACGTACCAATGGAAACGGATCTTTCATTTCAGCGAAGAGCGCTTGGCGCATGGCCGAATCAGCCGGTAACTCACGATCAAATTGAATCGCGCTGATCAGCACATTTGCCGAACCAGTCGCCGCGCCTTCGATACGACGTGCGACACTGGCTTCTGATAATGGCATACGCCACGTCCGAATCGCCAATCCCAGCGCAACAAGTACCGGCACTGCAAACAAACCGAAACTGACCCACCGACCCAGCGTGCCAAAATGAAACTGTGCATCCAGCAATAATGCGACCACTAGCACCAGCAATGCGCCGGCACCGCCGGACAACACGTAGCGCCCACTGCGTGACAACCGGAGGCGCTTTCTGGATTCTTCCAGTCGCGCATGAACCAGTTGTGGGGATAGCGCCATGGCTTAATATCTCACAGTTTCCATTACTTGGTCCGGTAAAGACGGAAATTCGTGAAGAATGATTTACCGACAATTGCTGGCCCCGACCAGACAACGATTTTAATCGTCACCCATTCCGGCTTGTACTCCTTACCGGCTACTCGCGCTACGGACGGTAACGTGAACTCCCGCGTCGCCGTCGTCCATTTTTTTCCATGCGCAGGCGGGTCAGTAAAATCCGCTCGAAAGCACATAATTTTGCACGGCCCTCCGTTTGTGCCGGGAATGACAGACAGACTATGCATCGCACTTCCAGAAGGACACGGGGCGCTTACATACGCTTCGGCAAAAGCTTTAATACTAAAATCCCAACCTAAGCAATCCACTTCCGCCCGGTAAGATGCCCCCGGCACGGCTTGGACCAGCATTGTTTCAATCTTGCCACCTTGAGAGAAAATCACTTCAGGGGGTGGACTGATTTCTAGGCATTTGCGGCCGAGTTGCGTCGTGACGTGGCAATAGGCGGCGTTATTTGAATACTGTCCTTGGTAAGGAAAAGCGAGGCGCCAGCCTTTCAATGGATCATCCGTGGCGCTGAAATCACAATTTGAAATGAGATTCTGCTGGGCGAGTGCCGACCCGACCATTAATAGCGCGACCACGACTGGCAAGAATGCGTTCATGGCAGATTCCAAAACTTGCGGACAATCCAATCGCCCGCCAACATCAACATGAGAAACCCTAACAAAAACGGATTATTCCACAAGTCCAATAGCTGTGTCCGCGAAAAGTGCTGCTCTTCGACGTGGAGACTTTTACCCCAGTCATTCCACGTGTCCAGCGACAAGAATTTTCCGCGGCTCGTTTCCGCCAACCGGATGAGTAACTCGCGATTAATCGGTTTACCGGTAATTTCAGTGACCGGCTGCGTGACGACAAATTTCGTCTGCGCCTCGACGTTGGTACCGCCGATCTCGACAGTAGCGGAGGCCTTGTAAATACCCGGCACATACAAATCGACCACCGCTCGGTAACCCGGCACTTGTTGACCATCACTAGTCGGCAACATGGCCGGTTGGAGCACGTATTCAAACGTCTTGTCGTCCGGCGTGCGGAGGTGCAATGCAACCGTAGCCGGCCGATTGGCATCTACAGAAGATTGCGTCAGAATCGCTCGCAGTTCCGGCTTCTCGCCGGTCAGATAGTTCGACCGATCTGAAACCAACTCTAACCGATTATCCTCTTGTCGATTCTGTTGCTCTTTCGGAATCAACCAATCCATCAACTGCACCCAAAAAGTGTCGTACGGCGACCGTTCTGCAACCCAACTCTTCGCCGCCAAGCGCCATCGCCAAATTGAGTCAGTCATTACCGCCACCACGCGACCCTGCCCAAACCGCCGCGCCACAACTAACGGAAACTTCATCCCGCCAACATTGGCATTCACCAATACCTCTGCCATCGGTGCCACACCATCGGCCAAATCGCACGTCAACAACGGCGGCAAGTCGCTAATCTTCGCGAACAATTGACCGAATACCGGATGATGCAAACCGCTCTCGGTAATTTCCACAGGAAACTTGCCTTCCCGGTATTCTGTCGCCGCACCGAGTTTCACCGGTAACAACGATCCGAGCGGCGTCTGCGCAAGAGCTGCCGTTCCGAGACTATTCGCGCCGCCAAGCAATACCAGTGCACCGCCGCGATCCACAAAATCATGAAGTGCCTGCCAATCCGCCGTCGCCAATACCGCCGGCGGTAAATCACCCAGCAGAATCACCGAATACTTCGCCAGTTCCGCCTGCGAAAACTCCAGTGTCTTTTTCTGGCTGAACCTTTCCTGACCGGACATCAGCACCAATTGATTGTCCGCCCAGCGCACATAGGTAATCAATTGCAGGTTCCGGTCGCCAACGAGCGCTTGCCGGAGGTATTTAAAATCAAATCCAAGCGCATTTTGAACATACAACACCCGGTTCCCAGGCTCCAAAACTTGGATTAAAAATGGATGCGCTTGAGCTTCCTTGTCAGCACCCGGGTCCGTCACGTGTATTTCATATTGCACCACGCCAGCTTTTTCGTGAAACACCGAGAATGTTGCCTCGCGCGTCTGCTCCTCTTCACCGAACGCCACTGTCGTCTCTCGAAACTTCTGGCCGTCACGCCACAATTGCACTCCCACCGTTTCACCAATCATCCCACTGCCGCCAACCAGCACATGAATCTCCGACTCCCAGCCAATCACGACGCGTTGCGGATAGTCCACATTGGCAATGGAAACGCTTTTAGTTTTCGCCTTCGGCTTGAAAGTCTTTTCGAACTCAAAAGTGAACACCGGCACGCTCGCCGCGACTCCTTCGAGTGTTTTTACCCCGGCAACCGTATCCAATCCATCGCTTAACACCAACATCGCCGCCAACGGTTGACCACGGAATCGTTCCTCCACTTGCCGGAGCGCACCGAGCAAATTCGACCGGTCGCCCTTGAAACTCAACCCACCCACATCCTGACTCGCCTCGACCAATTGCTGGTCAAACGTAAATACCCGCAAGTCAAAATTCTGCCGAGCCGCCGCCATTGTTGGCGACTGAAAAAACTCGCGCACTCGCTCAGCGCGCCGGGGCTGCTGCTCGTCTACCGGATCCATCATACTCTCCGAGGTATCTACCACCACAGCCAATTGTGGGCGCAACACTGTCACTTCTTCGTGTCGGCGTTGTGGTAACAGCAACACCAACAACAATCCAGCTAGCGCCACCGTCCGCAACGTCCACAACACCGCAATCCGCCGCGTCGAGCGCAACCCGTAAAAGAAACTCCACCCAGTCACTGCGATGACCAACGCCGTCAGCAACACCAACCACGGCCACCACAATACTGGAGTAAAAACAAAATTGCTCACGCCGTCACTATACTAATTCGCCATCGAAAGTGGAAACCGAATTCCTTGTGCCGGCGTGTCCGCACTAACCAAACTCCGCTTCAAATTCAGAATGTTGGCCCACGTAAATCAACAACACCAGTTGGCCAGTCAAAATTACAGAACGTTTTCACCATCGCCCAATCCGAAGATTCGACAATCCAAGTCCCGGTTTCAGGCTTCAGATATCTGATCGGATTGGAAATATTCCGGTAGCCGCTCGAAGTATAATGCTTCTTGTCACCAAACAGCATGGCAACCTGTATGCCCTGCTCCGCCAGCCACGTGTGCGCCATGGCGAGCAATTCGCGAACTAGTCCATGACCACGATGCTCAGGATGGACACATACCTCTGCGATGCCGGCAATCCGCAGCTCGCCGGTTGCGGTCAGAATCCACTTGTCGTGTACCGCCATGTGGGCAATCAATTCGGTTGACGTACCACGCACAAACCACCGCCACCGTGGCGGTTCATGGAAATACCGCCGGTCACGAAAGACCACATCGCATGGTCTAGTGAAGCAGAGTGATAGTAAAGTGCGCAACTGCCGGTCGAGCACGGCATCCACCACCGCGTCTTCGATAAACTCAATCGCCGGCATTCGGCGCTGCTCCAGCAACTATTTCGCTTTCTTGTCGTCGGTCTTGTCGGCTTTGACTTCGACCGTGACGGCAGTCATCCGGTATTGGACCGTGACCTTAGAACCAACTTTTAAGTCGCCGGTCACCTTTGTGCTGGCGTCGCGCGCGATTTCCCATTTCTCGTCGCCTTTATCGACGACAATGGTGGTGTCGGTGAGTTCGGCCACTTTGCCGGTAACTTGGTAGCTCTTGGCCTTGGCGGCGAATGTGGTCAACGGCGCCAACAACAAGGCTAGCACGGCGATGCGGATGAGACGTGAGGTTTGATGCATGTGGTTCTCCTTTGAGTTAGAGTTTTTTAACAAAGTGGGCGGTGCGCTCGATGGCTTTTTCAATATCGGCCATCGAAGAGCAGAAACTGGCGCGGACGTGACCCTCGCCGCTCGGCCCAAATGCCGTACCGGGTACCATCGCCACACGTTCCTTATCGAGCAATTGGACCGAAAATTCCTTAGAATTCAAACCGGTGCTGCGAATATCCGGGAACGAATAAAACGAACCGACCGGCAAGTGACACTTCAAGCCGATTTCATTAAATGATTTCACAATGAAATTGCGACGGAGCTGATATTGCTCGCGCATCATTTCCATGTCGGCGCGGCCGTGTTCGAGCGCCTCGAGAGCCGCCTCTTGCGCAATGATGGACGCGCAGAGCATCGAGTATTGGTGAATCCGCAACATCGCCTCAATCAATCCCGCCGGCGCGCAAGCATAACCAATCCGAAAGCCGGTCATTGCAAACGCCTTCGAAAAACCGTGCAGGAAAATTGTCCGTTCTTTCATACCTGGCACAGCCGCAATGGAATGATGCGTGCCGGTAAAGGTCAGCTCGCTGTAAATTTCATCCGTCAGAACCAGCAAATCGTTCGCGATGCAGACGCGGGCGATCTGTTCAATTTCCTCGCCGGTCAACGTCGCGCCGGTCGGGTTCGTCGGGAAGTTGAGCATCAGCGCCTTCGTCCGGGGCGTGATTGCCGCGGCCAAGTCTTCGGCTCGCAACGCAAAATTGTTTTCTGGCCGCGTATGAATCGCCTTCGCGACACCGTGCGCCAGCGTTACACTTGGCTGATACGAGACGTAGCAAGGTTCGTGATAAAGAATCTCATCGCCGGGATTAATAATCGCCCGCAAAGCAATATCGAGCGCCTCGCTGACGCCGACAGTCACAAGAATTTCCGTCTGCGGATCGTACTCAACGTGAAAGTTATCCGTGACATACCGGCTGATCGCGCGGCGCAACGTCAGCAGGCCGAAGTTGGAAGTATAGCCGGTCTTGCCGCGTTCAAGCGCGTAGATCGCGGCTTCCCGGATGTGCCACGGCGTCGTGAATCCCGGCTCGCCAATGCCGAGCGAGACGACGTTTTCCATCGACTGCACAATCTCAAAAAAGTCACGAATCCCCGAGCGCGGAATTCCGCGTACGTGTTCAGCGACAAAATCGCGTTTAGTTGTCGGTGTTTGCGACATGGGCGCACACTTTACCAGCCGCCCCGGCAAAAGCAAGCGACAGAGAGGATTGTTACCACCGTCCCTTATCTTGCTGGCTCAGGCGGATAGAAACAGGCGATAATCACCGTGAGGATACCGCTGAAATTAGTCAAATCTGCGCCACAAACTCTTCCACAGTCAGTCCGGCATCGCGAATCAAACTCCGCAACGTGCCCCGAGCAACTTCCCGATGGTCGGGAACCGACAGCGTCGCCATGGAGCTTTCTTTGCCGAGAATGCTATGGCTGCCGCGTTGACGAGCGATTTCCCAGCCGAGCTTCTCGAAGACGCGGGCAACCCGCTGACCGCTCAATTCAATACCGGAAGGCGAGGCATCAGACGGCGACTTCCACTTGGCGAGTTTCCACCGTGAGCGGCAACCCACGTTCCGCGCGCACTTCCAAACAAAGGGCAATGGCCTCTTTGATGTTCGCCAATGCGACTAACTTGGTCTTGCCTTGACTCACGCAACCGGGAATGGCGGGACACTCCACCACCCACACCCCGTCCTCATCCCGATCAATAGTGACATTCAGCTTCATCTCGGCAATGCATTGACATCTTTTGCTCGGACTTGCAAGACCACCGCTTCAACGCTTCACGGCTGGACCTTCCGGCTTCAGCACCAGCACGAACACCAGCGTGACCGCGAGAGTCAAGGCCGTCAGCGCGGCGACGGCGAGGAACCAACCGCGTTGCTGACACAATCCATACGGCAGCAGCAGCCCCACGCTCCCCAACGCGCTCAACCCCTGCCAGCTCCACGCCGCAATCCTACCGGTATCAGCCAGCGGACGCGACGCCACCACCAGCCCCACAATGCCACACCAACGACGAGGTGTTAAAATTTGGATAAAAACAACTGCTGGTG
>JBAXAT010000068.1:0-7163 GCA_037142335.1 Verrucomicrobiota bacterium
TATTGGCAAAACGACAGGCGAGGGATTTGCAGTCTGGACATTTGCTCGAGAAGAGCAGCGTAAGATTTCGATTTTAGAGGTTAAAAAAGACGGCAAACAGCAGACGATTGTTATTGATATGGTTACTCAATCTGCGCCGTCATGGAGTGGCGTCCACAAGATGGGCGGCAAGTTGCGTCTTCATTATGAGTGGATAGCTGACCAATGGAATCTTGTGCGGGTTGAAAATCTGACATTTGTGCGGATATGATGTGGCCTAACAAGTCGCCGGAGCCAACCGCCGTTGGCGCTATCCGTTCCGCTGTCGCGGTTCACGTCGCAAGTCGGCGGTGGCTCAGCTTTTTTCGATAGGAAGCGCATTACGAGATTTCCCGACTTGATTGCGCGCTTGAATTTCCAGAAACAATGACGGCGTGGGCTAACACCCATTAAGCCCGTGATCGTCAAGTTGGACCGCGCCGGTCAGTCACTCGGTTACTTGCCGGCCAGACCGAATGCGGTGTGGATGGCGCGGGCGGCTTTCTCGGCGTCGGCCAGCGCGATGATGACACTGATTTTGATTTCGCTCGTGGAAATCATGCCGATGTTGATGCCGTTGTCAGCCAGCGTCTCAAACATTTTCGCCGCGACGCCGGGATGGCTCCGCATACCAATGCCGACGACGCTGAGCTTGGCAATTTCGCCGGTCGCGGTGACTTCGCGTGCGCCGATGTCCTTGACGACTGGCTGCAAGACTTTGACGGACTTGGTAGCGTCGATGTCGCCAACGGTGAACGAAATATCAGTCGTACCTTTGGCGCTGACGTTTTGGACGATGACATCAATATTGATGTTGGCGTCGGCGATGGTCTTGAACACCTTCGCGGCGATGCCGGGCTTGTCGGGCACGCCGGCAATGGTGACCTTGGCTTGTTTCTTGTCAACCGCGACGCCGCGAATGACGACGTCTTCCATTTTCGAACTTTCGGTTTTCACAATGGTTCCTGGGTTATTGTTGAAACTGCTGCGGACTTCGAACACGACATTGAATTTCTTGGCGAACTCGACGGACCGCGCCTGCATCACCTTCGAGCCGAGCGCGGCCATTTCCAGCATTTCGTCGTAGCTGATTTCCAAAATCTTTTTCGCGTCCGGAATGATGCGCGGGTCGGCGGTGTAGACACCATCCACGTCGGTATAAATCTGGCAAACGTCCGCTTTCACCGCCGCCGCGATGGCGATTGCGCTGAGGTCGCTGCCGCCGCGTCCAAGCGTGGTGATATGGCCTTCCGGTGTTTCGCCTTGGAAGCCGGCAATGATAACGGCGTGGCCGGAGTCGAGCAATTCGTGGACACGTTTCGGAGTGATGTTGGCGATTTTTGCCCGCGTGTGCAAGCCGTCGGTGACAATGCCGGCCTGCGCGCCGGTCAGCGACGCGGCTTTCGCTCCCAGCCCTTGTAATGCCATCGCCAGCAGAGCAATCGTTGTCTGTTCGCCGGTGGCGAGCAACACGTCCATCTCGCGTTCCGGCGGTTCGGCGTGAACTTCCTTTGCCAGTTTAATTAATGAATCGGTTACGCCGCTCATCGCCGAGACGACGACGACGACTTGGTTGCCGGCTTGTTGAGTGGCCAACACCCGTTGCGCGACGTTTTTGATGCGCTCCGGGTTGCCGACCGACGTTCCGCCATATTTTTGGACAATCAATGCCATATCAGTCAAAAGTCTCCACTCGTAAAACCACCGTCTTGTCTTTCACCACAGCGAGCCGGTCAATCTCAGCGACTGCCGCGCGCACAGCTCGGTCTTGCGCCACGTGCAACATCATGATCAATGACACGCGGTTGCTGTCCGGCTCACGCTGTAATACCGACGCAATGCTGATGTTGGCATCGCCTAAAATCTTTGCGACCTGTGCAATCACGCCGGCACGGTCTTCCACTGTCAATCGCAGATAATACCGGGACTCCACTTCGTCAATTGACCGCACCGCCGCGTGGAGTTTGTGCGAGACAAAGCCCGGTACGCGCTGGATGCTGCCAAATTTCAAGTTAAGCGCCGCGTCGGCTAAGTCGGCAATGACCGCGCTGCTGGTCGCGTCCGCGCCGGCACCGCGTCCGTAAAACATTGTGTCGCCAACCACATCGCCGCGCACCGCGACTGCGTTGAAAACGCCATTGACGTTGGCGAGAATGTGGCTGGCCGGGATGAGCGTCGGATGAACGCGTACTTCAACTGCTTGACCGGCGGATTTAATGATCGCCAGCAGTTTGATTGCATAGCCGAGTTCGCGCGCCACCTGAATGTCCATTTGCGAGACATGCCGGATGCCTTCGACGTAAACGTTTTCGTCGCCGACCCAAAACCCGTGGGCGAGCGACGCGAGAATCGTGGCTTTGTGCGCGGAGTCACCACCGTCAACATCGAGGCCGGGATCAGCTTCCGCGTAGCCGAGCTTCTGAGCTTCAATAAGGATTTCATCGAAATTTTTGCCTTCAGCAGTCATGCGGCTGAGGATGTAATTACAAGTGCCGTTGACGATGCCGTAGATGAGTGGGAACTGGTTGGCGACGAAGCCTTCCCGGAGCGCTTTGATGATCGGGATACCGCCGCAGACGCTGGCTTCGTAAAAAATGTTGCTGCCGTTTTTCGCCGCCGCCGCAAAAATTTCCTCGCCGTGGTGCGCTAGCAATGCTTTGTTGGCAGTCACGACCACTTTGCGCCGGTTCAGTGCTTCCAAGATGACGGTCTTGGCAAAACCGGTTCCGCCGACTAATTCGACAATGACGTGCACTTCCGGATCGTTGATGACACTCATCGCATCCCGGCTCAGCGTGCTCGCCGGCACCGGTAAACTCTTGAGTTTGGCTTCATCCTTATCGCAGACCCATTTCAAGTTGAGCCGAATGCCCAGCCGGTCGGCAAGCAGGTCAGAGTTGCGGATAAGATTCTTAGCCACGCCGCCGCCGACGATGCCGGCACCGATGAGTCCGATATTCAATTGTCTTGGAGTCGTCAAAGCGCGGCAAAAATAGCTGTCAATACGCCAACCTGCAACAGAAAACCACAACTCGGATTGTCTGCGAGCGCTTTGCAGCCTCTGACGAAATTGCTTTTGCTGGAATTACCAATGCAGTAGAATTACCAGTAATGCCTCTGACGAAACAAGACCAAGCGGCGATACAGCAACTCGTGCGGGCTCACCGCGACACCGGCATTTCCGACCTCGCAACTGAAATCATCGAGACCGCGCTGAAGTTGCTGGATGATCAAGCTAACCGGCTCGACATGAAGTTGATGACCTCGGCATTAAAAGAGCTTCGATACGCGTCGCGCATCTTTGCGCCTTACCGGAACAAACGAAAGGTAACGGTGTTCGGTTCGGCGCGCACGGCACCGGCAGCGGCGGAGCACCAGCAAGCTGTCGCATTTAGCAAGGCGGCGGTCGCGGCTGGTTTTATGGTGATTACTGGCGGTGGCGAAGGCATTATGGGCGCGGCGCAACGTGGCGCCGGGCGCGATCATAGTTTTGGGCTGAACATCAGATTGCCGTTCGAGCAAGAGCCGAATGTGGAAATCGCCGGCGATCCGAAGTTGATAAACTTTAAATATTTTTTCACACGGAAGCTTTGTTTTCTAAAAGAGAGTGATGCCATTGCGTTGTTTCCCGGCGGCTTCGGCACGCACGACGAAGGATTCGAGGCATTAACGTTGATGCAGACCGGGAAAAGTCAGCCAAAACCGTTGGTGTTCGTGGACCGGCCGCATGGTCATTACTGGAAGACTTGGTGGCGCTTTGTGGAAGATCAGCTGCTTGATGAAAACTTGATCAGCAAAGATGACTTGGCGCTATTTAAGGTAACCGACGATGTGGATGAAGCGTGCGCAGAGATTGCGAATTTTTACCGGAACTATCATTCGAGCCGGTATGTGAAAGATGTGTTAGTTGTCCGCGTGAAGCACCCGGTCACAGCTGCGCTTCTGCAAACGCTCGATGACCGTTTTGCCGGTTTGTGTGTCAACGGAGGTAAATTCTGTGCCGCCAGCGCGTTACCGGAAGAGGATGGCGAAGCGGAGTTAGCCGGGCTTCACCGAATCGTATTCCCATTTAATCGGACGAATTTTGGACGGTTGCGGTCGTTGATTGATGTGCTGAATCAGCATTAATGACCGGTTTGAGCCAGCCATCGGCGATGCGCCGCAATGCCCGTGGTGGAATCCGTAGGAAAAACAGAAATCGTACCCACAAATCAACGCATGTACTTGCAACAATACCGTGGGTTTTCCACCGACGACGGCTGGTGACAAGGCCAGTTCGTAGGAATACCAAGCGACCAAAGCGGCGGAGTTGTCTGGCCAGTGCCGCGTCTTCCAAGATTGGTAATTCCGGAAAGCCGTCGAGCGCGGTAAATACTTGTCGCCACAGAAACAAGCCGTGGTCGGCGGATGGCGATCGCCACACTCGCGCTCTCCAGTTCGACAAGCGGGCCATCCAGCCATCAATCCGGCGATGGGAATCAATAGTTAAATCAAATGCGCCAGCCACAGCGCCGTTGGTAATGATTTCGCTTTGTAAATCTTCGAGTGCGCCAGGCAATAGGAACGTATCTGCCGGCATGAAGAATAAAATGTCGCCGGTTGCGTGGCGCGCGCCGGTATTGAATTGTGCGGCACGATTTGGGTGTGTCAAGAATACGTATGGCGTGAATGTTTTTGCAACCGCTACTGTGTTATCAGTCGAGCCTCCATCAACAATGAGTAGTTCCACTTCAGTGCGGTGGACGAGTTGGCGGAACGCAACCGGCAGGTTGTCAGCCGTATTCAAAGTCGGCACGATGATACTGATTAACATATGCCGCCGACAAACTAGCAGACGAACTGACTCAATCCAATGTAAATTAGCGGTAAGATGGGTGGTATTGATATTTGTTTAAGGCTGACGGTGGTGTGAATTGGATGAAGCATTCTTGTTGATGTGTTCAGTCAGAAATTGTTGCCGCGAAAAATTCAGGTTGAAAAGCTGAGGTGGTTGCGGTAAAACAACATTTACTTCCAAAGCCAAGGTTTGTGCGGGATGGCTTTGATTTTTAGCAAAGATGAAAATTTTCTCAGGAAATGCGAATAAACCGTTAGCGCAACGCATTGCCGACTATGTCGGTATGCGTTTGGGCGATGCTACTGTCACGGCTTTTCCAGATCACGAGACGTTCGTTAAGATTAACGAAAATATTCGCGGGCGGGATGTTTTCATTGTGCAGCCGACTTCACCGCCTGCCAATCAGCATTTGATGGAATTGCTGATTATGATTGATGCGTGCCGGCGGGCGAGTGCGATGCGAATTACGGCGGTGGTGCCATTTTTTGGTTACGCCAGACAAGACCGGAAAGACCAACCGCGGGTGCCGATTACGGCGAAGTTAGTAGCCAATCTGATTGTGGCGGCCGGTGCGAACCGGGTGTTAACGATGGATTTACACGCGCAGCAGATTATGGGTTTTTTTGACATACCAGTGGATCATTTATACGCCGCACCAGTGATTTACCGATATTTCCAGAAAAAAGACCTGTCAAATCTCGTTGTGGTTTCGCCGGACATTGGTGGTGTGAAAATGGTGCACGCTTACGCAAATATGTTTCACGCGCCGTTGGCGATTGTCGCCAAGAAACGTACCAGTGCTACGGATGTCGAGGTGCTTAATGTTGTCGGCGAGGTTAAAGGTAAAGATGTTTTGTTGGTGGATGATTTGACGGAATCAGCTGGAACATTGACGCGCGCGGCAGAAATTTTGAAGGCGAAAGGTGCGCGAAAAGTGTACGCCTCGGTAAGTCACTCAGTTCTGGGAGCGCAGGCAATTGACCGGCTGCGAAAGTCGAAGTTGGAAGAATTGGTCACAACTGATACTGTACCACATTCGCGTGTGACCGGCTTCAAGATGACCGAATTATCAGTTGCACCGATTTTGGGTGAAGCGATTAAGCGGATTCACAATTCAGAGTCGGTCTCGTCGTTGTTCGATATAAACGGCGCGCGACCGGAAAGTTAGAAAATTTTAGATTGGAGAATGAGTTATGGCTAAGCAAGTGCAGTTAAAAGCAAAATTACGAAATGTTGCCGGTAAAACGAAAGTCAAACGCTTGCGGGCGCAAGGTAGTGTGCCAGGCAGTGTGTACGGCGCACACACCAAGCCGTATAATATAACCGTCAACACCCGTGAACTCGGTGACGTGTTGCACAGCGCCACCGGTGAGAATGTGCTGGTTGATTTGCAAGTTGACGACAGCGGCAAGACAGATAACCGGCTCGCATTGATTCAAGAGGTTCAGCACCATCCGTTTTTAGACACCATTTTGCACGTGGATTTTCACGAATTGCTTGCAACCGAAAAATTCCACACGAAAGTACCAGTGCGTCCGTCCGGTGAGCCGGTTGGCGTGAAGACTGGTGGCGGTGTGTTGGAATACGTCATGCGCGAGTTGCACGTTGAATGTTTACCTAAGGACTTGCCAGAACTCCTTGAGGTCAATGTTGAAAAGCTTGAAATTGGCCAGAGCATTCACGTCAAAGATGTGGTGCCACCGGCCGGCGTGACATTGACCGATGATAAGGATATGACCATCTTTCTCATTGTTGCACCAATTGCCGAAGAAGTTGCCGCGACTACCGAGGCCGCATCGGGCGAACCAGAAGTTATTGGCGCGAAGAAGGAAGAAGGCGCAGAGGGTGCTGCCGAAGGTGAAGCTGCAGCCGGCAAGGCGGAAGCCAAACCAGCTGCCGGCAAAGCAGCAGCCGAGGCTAAACCAGCCGCCGGCAAGGCGGAAGCCAAACCAGCTGCCGGCAAAGCCGAGGCTAAACCAGCCGCCGGTAAGAAATAATTGGAGCAACCGTCGATGGCGGCCCGGGCAAAGTTGGTCGTCGGGTTGGGCAATCCCGGCAAGGAATACGTTGGTACTAGGCACAATGTTGGATTTGAAGTGGTCGAGAGGTTGGCTAGGAAATTAGATTGTTCTTTACGAAGGAAGTTGCGATTTGCGGCGCAGGTCGGCGAGGTAACGCTCAACGGTGGCAAGGTTATGATGGCCAAGCCGCAGACGTTTATGAACCGCAGCGGCGCAGCAGTTGCGGTGTTAGTGAAGTGGGCGAAGGTGTTGCCGTCAGAAGTGCTGGTAGTCGCAGATGACGCGGA
>JBAXAT010000069.1:0-7133 GCA_037142335.1 Verrucomicrobiota bacterium
CCAGACCAAATCTTGGCCCGGCATCTGAAAATAACGAAGTCGGCCGAGTGCCTCTGATTTATCCGGGTGTCCACACAGCGCCACGCCATGAGCCGCGCACCAATCGCGGAGCGGACGATAATATGTTTCATCCAACCGCTGCTGGACCGCCGTCTCATAATCTGCTCGGTAGCGTTTGGCTTCCGGTTCGTCGTCGAACCACAACGACGGCAAGTGCGGTGTGAAATCATAACCGAGCAGTCGGTTGATGTGCGCCAAGATACCGGTCGTACCCGGCTTAACTCCCCTCGTCGCTCCCCGTCCAAGCAGGTTCGGTTCATCAGTAAAAATTGCGCGGATTGTCTTGCCGAAGTGCGCGCTGAATTCGTCATAGAATCGCTGGTAAACCAACCGGATGAAACACGCCACGGCATCCGGATTGAGTATATCGGCGGCCGGCGGACAATCCTCCGCTTTTCCATCATCGGCCAGGTAATATAACCCGCGGATGTGGCTGTTAACACTCGGCGCGTCAACCACTGCAATCCGTTGACCGTTATGCCGGCGCGCCACGGCAATGAGATTGTGACCAGTTGGCAACACTGGCGCAGCGCTGCCTTCCGGTAAGTCAATCTGCATTAGCCCGCGACAACGAAAGTTTGGGTTGGCCGCCACCACCTGCCCGCACGACGAGCCGGATGGATACATCCCCTCGTCATATAGAAACACAACCATTTGCCGCCGGGCTGCTTCCTCAATCGCCACCCGCATGAAATGCAGCATCCGCTCTGAGAGCCAGCCGATGGAACGCGGCAAACCAACGCGCATGTGAATCACAAATCCATTCACCCCGTGGGCTTCGAAGTCGGCGATCTGCCGCAACAGTTCAGTCTCGTTCAGTTCGTCGTTCCAAAACCAGAACGGAACCAGCGTGAATTCTTTTGAAGTCTGGCTCAGGTCCAACGCCATTCTTCGCGCGACTCCTAAAGGCGGTATTGAATGCTGTGGGGTGGACCAAATTCGCTTCACGCCTGTTGGTTTGCCACCCCGCAACTCGGAACACAAGCGCGAACTTAAACTCACTATTGCCTGCCAGAAGAATTATGATATTGTCCGCATTTATGGCGAGAATCTCTATCAATAACGGCAAGTTGTGTGTCCCAAGCAACCCAACCCTTCCCTTTATCCGTGGCGACGGGACCGGCCCCGACATCTGGGCTGCCAGCGTCCGCGTGTTCGATGCCGCGGTCGCGAAAGCGTACGCCGGTAAACGCCAGATCGAGTGGCTCGAAGTTTTTGCCGGCGAGACCGCGTTTACGAAATTCAACAACTGGTTACCGGATGCGACCGTCAAAGCGTTCCAGGATTACCTCATCGGCATCAAAGGCCCGCTGACCACGCCGGTCGGCAAGGGCATTCGGTCGCTCAACGTCGCCCTCCGCCAGATGCTCGACCTCTATGTCTGCCTCCGACCGGTGATGTGGTTCAATGGCGTCCCCTCGCCTGTCAAGCACCCCGAGAAGGTGAACATGGTCATCTTCCGTGAGAACACCGAGGACATCTACGCCGGGATCGAGTGGGAAGCCGGTTCGCCCGAAGCCAAGAAACTTATCGCATTCCTACAAAACGAAATGGGCGTGAAGAAAATCCGGTTCCCCGAAACCTCCGGCATCGGCGTGAAGCCGGTCTCCTCCGAGGGTACAGAACGCCTGATCCGCGCCGCGATTAAGTACGCCATCGACAACAATCGCAAGAGCGTCACCATCGTCCACAAGGGCAACATCATGAAGTTCACCGAAGGCGCTTTCCGCGACTGGGGCTACGCCCTCGCGAAACGCGAATTCGGCGCGGTCGAGATTGACGGCGGCCCGTGGTGCAAACTGCCCAACGGCATCATCATCAAAGACGCCATCGCCGACATTACCTTGCAACAAGTTCTCACCCGCCCTGCTGAGTTTGACGTCATCGCCACCCTCAACCTCAACGGCGATTACCTAAGCGACGCGCTCGCTGCACAAGTTGGCGGCATCGGCATCGCCCCCGGCGGCAACATTAACTACATTACCGGCCACGCCATCTTCGAAGCCACGCACGGCACCGCCCCCAAGTATGCCGGTAAAGACGTCGTCAACCCCGGCAGCGTTATCCTCTCCGGCGAGATGATGTTGCGCTACATGGGCTGGACCGAAGCCGCTGACTTGATCCTCAAAGGTCTCGACGGTGCAATCGGCGCCAAAACCGTTACGTATGACTTCGCCCGCCAAATGGAAGGTGCGAAAGAAGTGAAGTGCAGCGCATTCGGTGACGCGGTCATCGCCAAGATGTAATTTTGAAAGTCGTCAAACGTGTAGCATCTGACGAGATGCGTCCGTACTAGCATGCCAAGACTGCACGGTAACGGAAACAACTCACGAGATGGTCGTTGACCATGCCGGCGGCTTGCATGAAGGCGTAGCAGATCGTCGTGCCGACAAACTTGAAGCCGCGCCCCCGCAGATCTTTGCTCATCGCGTCCGATTCCGTCGTGTGCGCCGGTATCTCGCCGAGACTTCGGAACCGGTTGACCCGTGTCTTCGCGCCCGTGAACTGCCAGATGTACCGGTCAAATGAGTCGAACTCTTTCTGCACCGCGAGGAAACACCGGGCGTTGACGATAGCCGACTGCACTTTGAGCCGGTTGCGGATGATACCGGCATCGGCGAGCAGCCGGGCGACGTCGCGGTCGCCGTACCGGGCAATCTTGGCGGCGTCGAAGTTGTCGAACGCGCGCCGGTAATTCTCGCGCTTCAGCAATACCGTCTGCCAACTCAGTCCCGCCTGTGCCGCATCGAGGACGAGGAACTCGTACAGTTTCCGGTCATCATGCAGTGGCACGCCCCATTCCGTGTCGTGATACGCCGTCATCAACGGATGCGACAGGCACCAAGGGCAACGCGTGCGTTCTTTCATAAGTACACGAAGTTACCACATCCGGTTATTGGCATCGTTGGAAAACCGAAGACTTCGGCGTTCATCACAGTCACATGCGTTGACGATACCGTGGCCGGCGTGTACACTGTCATTGTGAAAGTGGTAGGCAACAGAATCGCAGAAACACCGGCGGAGTATCTCTGGCAAGGTGCTCGGTTATACGAGAGCTTAGAGCGGTGGAATCCTTACCCGCGACCCCGCGGTAAGGTTTTTAAGTTCCGAACTTGGGAAGACTTGGAAAAATGGCGACAGAGCCAAACCAATCCACGCCTCCGTTGACGCCCGAAGCGCTCTGGCTGGTTTGTTCTCTCCTCCAAAAGTATGAGGTGAAGTATGTGTTGGTTGGCGCTCGCGCCTGCATCCTTCACGGCTTGGTGCGTTCCACGCAAGACGTTGACTTGCTCGTCGAACCGTCACCGGAGAATCTGCAACTGGTGATTGATGCGCTGAGCGAACTGCCCGATCACGCCGCCCGTGAATTAACGCTGAAAGACCTCCAAGACAACGTTGTGGTGAAGGTTGCCGACGCTGTTGAAGTGGATATAGCCAAACAAGCGTGGACGGTGGATTACGCGGAGGCCAGCCGGGACGCGAAGACGTTGACCGTTGACGGCGTGGAGATCGTCTATGCCGGGCTCGACACGCTCATCAAGAGCAAGTCCACCTACCGCGAACAAGACCGAGTGGACCGGCAGAGCCTGCTCTGGCTGAAGCAGGAACAGCAGAAGAAGTAGTAACCACGCTCAACCTCCCCTGCCGCCAATCTATAAACATGGATGCCTCATCATTGGCGAGATGTCTCGACAACGCCGTCGTGACCGGGCAAAAACTAACCCCGTGAATCGTCAGGTAATCTACACCGCCGCCCATGCGCACTTCCCCGATACCGAACCGCTCGGTGGCGGCAAGGCCGTGGCGGATTTTCTGATCCGGCATTGTCCGCAATGGCAGGTGCTCAGCCCGGCCACTTGCGAGATGGCGTTACCCAAGCCATTAGTGGAATTGTCGGAACGCGAATACGCCCGCTTTTGCCGGCAATTCGAGCGCGTGACCGCCGCCGGCATTCTGCAACACGACCCGGCCTGTTGCGTGGTGCTCACCAACGATATCAGCGAAGGCCCGGACTTTGCGGCGCTCGGCGCACGGGGTTATCGGATGATCGCGCTCTGGCATGTGGATGTGGTGGATTATTTTTGCCGGATGTATCTGCGCGGTCTGGTGCAACCGGCCACGGCGGCGCGGTGGAGCCGGCACCGTTGGTTGCCGAATATGCTGAAGCTGGTCTTTCACAAGCAGGCGGATTGTGTCAGGCATTGCGCCAAGTTGGTTGTGCCCTCGGCGCCGATGAAGGCAGTGATCTTGCGCTGCTATCCAGATTGTCCAACGGAGAAAGTCGTGGTGTTACCGTGGGGCAATCTTGCCGACACACCGGCCGTGGCACCCGACCGGGACAACGCCAGTGCTGATGAAGTGGTGATCATGACGTTAAGCCGCTTGTCGCCGGAGAAAGGTATCGAGCGATTGCTGCGGGCACTGCCATTGTTGACGACAGGCAAATACCGGGTCTGGATCTGCGGCGCACCGGCGTTCATGCAAGGCCACCGGTATGCAGCAAAATTGCGGCGATTGGCCGGCGAACACGTAAAGTTTCTCGGTCATGTCACCGGCGCGCACAAGGCGGCGCTGTTGCAACGAGCGGATATTTTTGTGTCGGCGTCCCGGCATGAAAGTTACGGACTGACGATTGCGGAGGCAGCGGCAGCGGGCTGTCGGATTGTGTCGCACCGACATTATGGCGCAAGCGGGACGGTAGTGGATTGTGGCCAACCAACGGCACTAGCCAAGGTGTTAACCGGGATGATTCAGGCTGGCCGGACAGCAAAGACGCCGGCAACTCACGCGCCAAGCGATGCGGCAGCGCGATTGACAGACTTGCTGCTTTCTCCTACAACAAACCCCCTATGATTAAAGTCGCAATGATCGGCGCTGGCAGTGTGGTGTTTTCCAAGAACCTGACCGGCGACATTCTCGGTTACCCAGAATTTAAGAACGCCACGATTTCCTACATGGACATCGACCGCGAGCGGCTGGACGTTGGCGCCGCGTTGTGCCGCAAGGTCGCCAAGGCGGTCGGCGCCAAGCCGAAGATTGTGGCGACAATGAACCGCCGGGAAGCTCTCGCCGGCGCGGACTTCGTCATCAACATGGTGCAGATCGGCGGGTTCAACTCGACGCTGGTGGATTTCGAGATTCCGCGAAAGTACGGATTGAATTTCACCATCGCTGACACAACGGGACCGGGCGGACTGTTCCGAGCGTTGCGGACGTATCCGATGTTGAGCGGACTCTGCCGCGACATGGCGGCCGTGTGTCCGGATGCCTGGCTGCTGAATTATTCCAATCCGATGTCGGCCAACATGCAGACCATCACGCGCACTTCCGGCATCAAGGCGGTCGGCTTATGTCACAGCGTGCAGGCGACATACCGGGAACTCATGCATTATCTCGGCGAAGACCCGGAGCCGGGCCGCTTTATTTGCGCCGGCATCAATCACATGGCGTTTTACCTGAAACTCGCAAAGCAAAATGAGGATTTGTATCCGCGCTTGTTTGCCGCGATGAAACGACCAGAAGTCTTCAACACCAATAAAACCCGGTTTGAACTGATGCGGCGCTTGGGCTACTTCGTCACCGAATCCAGCGAGCACAACGCGGAGTATTCGGCCATGTTCATGCCGCATGGCGCTGAGTTGTTGAGCCGGTACGACGTGCCGGTTGATGAATATCTGCGGCGGTGCGACCGCAGCGTGACCGAGTTTGAGCGGTTGAAAAAATTTGCGCGCTCGACTAAACCGATCACGGTTGAACGCAGCCACGAGTACGGCAGCACGATCATTCATTCGGTAACGACCGGCAAGTCCAGCGTGGTTTACGGCAACATGCCCAACCGCGGCGCGATTACCAACCTGCCGGCCACCGCGATTGCGGA
Source organism: Verrucomicrobiota bacterium (assembly GCA_037142335.1). Classification (GTDB taxonomy): domain Bacteria; phylum Verrucomicrobiota; class Verrucomicrobiia; order Palsa-1439; family Palsa-1439; genus CAINDI01. The sequence goes on from JBAXAT010000069.1 coordinate 5,939, forward strand.
AGTGCCAACCTTGGTGGATCGCAATGGTTGCCAGCTCACGGTCGTTGGTGAGTTGCCGCCCCAACTGGTTGGCTATATTCAGCCGCACGTAACCCAACATGAGTTGTTCATCCGCGCAGCGATGGAAGGCCGGCGCGACCACATCTACCAAGCGTGCCTGTTCGACCCGCTCACGGCCGCCACGATGCCGACGGATAAGATTGTGGAAATGTGCGATGAATTGATTGCCGGCCACGGTAAATACTTACCGAACTTGGACGCGAAGAAGAGCTTGGTGCCCACCAGTGGCAAGCGGTACCGGCCGCCAACGGCAAAACAATTGCGCGCGAGCTGGGATGCCACGCAGAAAACAACCAGTGACGACTACATTAAAGATTGGTGGTTGCTTGGCCCGTTCAAGAGCCCGACCCCCGGCAAGGTCAGCCTTGCCTTTGCGCCGATTGACGAAGGCCAACTGCTGACTGGTCAGCGGAAATCCACCGGCAAATGGCAACGCGCCACCGCTGATTCACGTGGCATGGTTAGTCTCAACAAGGCACTCGGGCAAGTCGACTGGGCGGTGGCCTACGGCTGCGCCGAAATCACCAACATCCACGCGCGCGACTGCGAATTGCGGTGTGGCAGTAGCGATGGCCTCAAGATTTGGCTCAACGGTAAAGTTGTCCATCAAAAGGAAATCGCTCGCGTCTATACAGCCGACTCCGACAAGGTGGCAATCCGCTTGAAGGCCGGTCTGAACCATTTGCTGGTTAAGATCGACAATTACCGGAACGACTGGGGTTTCGGGGTCGCCATTCCCAAAGCCAACTTTTGACCGGCTATTTGCTGGGCAACTGTTCAATTAACCGCATCAGCCGGCGCCCGTATTCGACGTAGGACTGGTAAGCCGCTTCCTCGTTGCTGATGCCTTTGGCTTCGTGGATCACGGATTGAATGTGCGGCTCAATGGAGACAAAGCCCCGGTAACCGGTGGCGAGGAGATCCACCAACGTCTCGCGAACCATGCTCGCCCCAGCATCCGGCCAGACGTGCGTGCCGCCGGGGCCGGTATGCGCCTTGATGTGGATGTAGGCAATGTGTGGTTTCGCCGCTTGATACCATTCCCAGGTATTCGTCTGACCATGCGATGCTGGATTGCCGGTATCGTACACGGCCTTGACCGACGGTGAGTCAATCGTCTCGAAGAACTCCCGAT
>JBAXAT010000070.1:0-7110 GCA_037142335.1 Verrucomicrobiota bacterium
GGAGGCAACGAATACTTTCTTAACACCCGGCAACTGGCGCACTTGGCGCATGACATCCACAATCGGCCGGTGGTTAACCGGCATCTGCGAACAGACGTTGGGAAAGATGCAACGTTTCTTCTCGCAGCTTCCGTGCTGAAGTTTGTGGTCGCACTCGAACCCGTACATGTTAGCCGTCGGGCCGCCGAGGTCGTGGATGTTGCCTTTGAACTGCGGATGCCGGGTGAGTTGTTCTGCCTCACGCACGATGGACGCCGCGCTGCGTGAGCGGATGGTGCGGCCTTCGTGAACGCCAATCGCACAGAAATTGCATTCGCCGTGACAGCCCCGGTGCGTGACGATGGAAAACCGGATCGTCTCCAACGCTTTGACTGGGCCATGCTGCTCGTAGAACGGATGCTGCGCCCGCTCGAAGTCGAGCGCATAGACGGCGTCCAGTTCCGCTTCCGTCTCTGACAACGGCGGCGGGTTCTGCACCAACCAACGATCGCCATGTTGCTGGCACAAACCCTTCGCACTGACCGGGTCGTTGTTATTGTAAAAGGTGTGAAACATCTTGATGAACGCCAGCTTGTCCACCGCGACCGTCTCATAGCTCGGCAGTTCCAAGTAACCGTCGCTTTTTTCTTTAGCGATGTAACACAGTCCGCGAACTGCACGCGGATCAATCCCGTCGCGCAACGAGTTGGCGAACTCCAGCGTCGATTTCTCAGCCATCCCGTACAAAATGAAGTCCGCTTTTGCATCGAATAACAGTGACCGGCGAATCTGGTCACTCCAGTAATCGTAGTGCGGCACGCGGCGCAGACTCGCTTCAATCCCGCCCAACACTACCGGTCGCGCTACCTCGCCCGGCCGGACTCGCTTGGAGAAGCGCCTAATCAAATTTGTGTAAATGATGCTAGCCCGGTCCGGCCGACGGTTATTCACGCCGCCGGGCGTGTAATCATCGCTTTTGCGACGCTTCTTCAACGCCGTGTAATTCGCCACCATTGAATCCACGCACCCGGCCGTCACACCCCAAAACAACCGCGGTTCGCCCAGCCGGCCGATCTCCGCGTCGCTCGCACAATCCGGCTGGGCGATCACGCCCACACGAAAGCCGGCATTTGCCAAAATCTTCCCGATCACCGCCACGCCGATGTACGGGCTGTCAATATAGCTATCGCCGCTAACTAAGATGACATCGAGCGCATCCCAACCGCGGCGTTCTATTTCCTCCCGCGTGGTTGGCAAAAACATAATCCCAAACTGGCGTTACCCAGTAGTCAGCTATCGACCACCGGCGCATTGCCGGATGTAGGTGATAATTTTCTGGTCATCGCCACCGGCGGCCCAGACGACGCGCAGGAAATCGGCGGGATGACACTTGACGCGTTTGAAAAAGGCCCGGTCACCGCCACAGCAATACATCAATTCCGCCGGCATCTCGCCGGTCAGTTTGGCGCGCGCCTTGGCAATTTGCCGGGGCAACCACAGGAAGCCGTCCACTGCGGCGTCTTTCGCCGGTAAGTCGGTTACAGAAATCACGCGGCCGGTTGGTTGGCTTTTCTGGATTGTGAAAAAATAATCGCGCCGCCCCGCCGTGATCAGCAAAACGGTCGCAAACGATGGTTCTTGCGCATTGCACCAATCTTCGGCGAAGTCATAAAGCTCTTGCGGAGTGCAGCCAATGTCGGCCAAGAACGTGGTCTCGGCAGTGCTAAAGCAGGCTGCTGGTTGCCGGTTGCCGCCCCGATACTCGGCTACTGCCTTGACGTAACATTCCCGGAATAAATCGTCCCAATTGTAACCGTTCATACCAGCTATAATATCCAGAGTGGCCTACCGAGGCAACAATGCAGTTGCGCAGATGCGGGTTTTGCCGTATAACCACGCCGCTTTCATGAGACACACGCTGTCAGTTTTAGTGGAAAATAAATTCGGCGTTTTGACGCGGATTAGCGGCCTGTTTAGCGGGCGCGGATTCAATATCGAGACGTTGAACGTTGCGCCAACGCAGGATGCTACGATGTCGCGCATGACCATTGTCGTCAAGGGCGACGACGCCGTCCTGGAGCAAATCACCAAGCAGCTTAACAAGCTTGTGGAAGTTATCAAGGTGCAGGACTTCCAAGATGGCGAGTACGTGGACCGTGAATTGGTGTTGCTAAAAATCGGCACGACCGCTAAGGCGCGACCGGAGATTATGCAAATTTGCGACATCTTCCGCGCTAAAATTGTGGACGTAGCGCACGAGACGTTGACCATCGAGATTACTGGCGATGAATCGAAAATTGGCGCATTTATCGAGCTCATTGAGCCGTTCGGCATCCGCGATATCACGCGCACCGGCAAGGTCGCGATGCCGCGTAAATAGTTTCAACCAACCAACGAAAAGGAAAAACAAACTATGGCACGTATTAATTTTGGCGGCACCCAAGAAACCGTCATCACCCGCAAAGAATTCTCGCTGGCAAAAGCCCGTCAAGTCCTCAAAAAAGAAACCATTGCCGTTATCGGCTACGGCGTCCAAGGACCGGCCCAAGCGTTGAACATGAAGGACAACGGCTTTCGTGTCATCATCGGCCAGGCCCCTGAGTTCAAACGCGACTGGGATCGCGCTATCGCCGACGGCTGGGTACCCGGTAAGACCCTCTTCCCCATCGCCGAAGCCGTCCAACGCGGCACCATCATCCAGTTCCTCGTCTCCGACGCCGCCCAGCGCAACGTTTGGCCGCTGATCAAGGCCAACCTCCAGCCCGGCGCCGCGCTCTACTTCTCGCACGGATTCTCAATCACCTATCACAAAAAGACTGGCGTTGTTCCGCCGAAGAACGTGGATGTCATCATGGTCGCGCCGAAAGGTTCCGGCCTCAACGTCCGCCGCAATTTCCTCAGCGGCGCCGGCATCAACTCCAGCTTCGCTGTGTTTCAGGACGCCACTGGCCACGCCGAAGAACGCTGCCTCGCCGTCGGCATTGCCGTCGGTTCCGGCTACCTCTTCCCGACCACGTTCCCGCACGAAACCAATAGCGACCTCGTCGGCGAACGCGGCGTGCTCATGGGCTGCTTGGCTGGCGTCTTGGAAGCGCAATACGACGTCCTCCGCGCCCACGGTCACTCCCCGAGCGAAGCGTTCAACGAGACCGTCGAAGAGTTGACCCAGTCGCTCATTCGCCTCGTGGACGAGAACGGCATGGACTGGATGTATTCCAACTGTTCGCAGACCGCCCAACGCGGCGCGCTCGACTGGAAACCGCAATTCAAGAAAGCTGCCCTGCCGGTCTTCAAGAAACTCTACCAACGCGTAGCGTCCGGCAACGAAGCCGCGCACGTCATCAAGACCTGCGGCGCCAAAGACTACCCGGCCAAGTTGGCCAAAGAACTGGCCGTGATGCGCAACAGCGAAATGTGGCAGGCCGGTGCGGCCGTCCGCGCGTTGCGTCCGAATCAAAAAGCTCGTGCGATTACTGCCGGCACCAAAGGCGTGACCGGCCGAAACGGCTAACCCAACCCTTCACAACCAAACCGGCTGACGGCCTAGTGTCGCCAGCCGGTTTGTTTTATTTTCCGCTTTTTTCTTTTCCTGAGTTACCGAGACGAGTAAGGAACTAGCCAGCGACCAATGATAAAAGACCAACCTGATCTGCGCGGCGTCGCAGGGCAATTTCAGATCCCGGGCGATTTTATTAGCGCGGAATCGTACGGTTCCGGGCATATCAATGACACTTACCGGGTTGTGTTTGACCGCGGTGGCTTACCGGTCTGTTACATCTTCCAGCGGATCAATCAACGCATTTTCAAAAACCCAGTCGCGCTCATGGAAAACATTCAGCGCGTGACCGGCCACCTGCACATGAAGCTGGACGGTGTGCCGGACGCCCCACGGCAAGCGTTGACGCTGATTCCGTCGCAGGCCGGTCAGTCGTGGCACCGGGACGCGGCCGGCAACTATTGGCGCGTGTACGATTTTATTGAGCGGGCCAAAACCTACGACGCGGTGGAATCACCGTCACAAGCCTACGAAGCGGCTAAGACGTTCGGCTGGTTTCAACAACTCCTCACTGACCTGCCGGCGCCGCGCCTGCACGACACGATTCCAGATTTTCACCACACCCCGAAACGGTTTGCGGAATTCGAGTGCGCCTTGGCTGCCGACACCGCCAACCGCGCGAAACTGGCCGACTCCGAAATCGAGTTTGCACTGCGCCATCAACCGGTGACCGGCGCGCTCCTCGCGGCCGGGTTACCTGAGCGTATCACGCACAACGACACGAAATTCAACAACGTAATGCTCGACGACGCAACCGGCGCCGGCGTGTGCGTGATTGATCTGGACACGGTGATGCCGGGGTTGGCGTTGTACGATTTCGGCGACATAGTGCGCACCACCACCAGCCCGGTCCCGGAAGACGAGCGCGATTTGGCAAAGGTGACGATGCAATTGCCGATGTTTGCGGCCTTGGTACGCGGCTATTGGAGCGCGGCAGGCGGGTTTCTCACGCCAGCGGAGCGCCGGTTACTCCCGGAGGCTGGCAAGGTGATCACATTGGAAATCGGTCTACGCTTTCTCGCTGATTATCTAGCTGGTGACACGTACTTCAAAGTCCATCGCCCCGGCCACAACCTCGACCGGTGCCGTACCCAATTTCGGCTGGTCGAATCCATTGAACAACAGGCTGAGCAAATGCAACGCTTAGTGGAGCAACTCTGACGACAGTGGCAGCCTGTAAACCGCTGTGTAACCATCTATCTTTGACACTTGACGCTCCGGGACGCGCCAACTAAGATTCCTATGTTTTCCGTCGCAACCTCGGCGGAACTAAAGGAGATTTATGGCTGAAGCATATTGCGTGAAATGTAAGGCGAAAAAAGAAATGGCGAAAACTGAGGAAGTCCAAATGAAGAACGGACGACCGGCATTGCAGGGTGTCTGCCCGGATTGCGGCACAAAGTTATTCCGCATCGGCGCCAAGAAGTAACCGCACTACGGCATCTTCATTAACTACCGGCACTGCGCCGGCTCGCGAAGCACATGCATCACAATCAACTGGCGTACATCCTTATTAACCCGTACACGATTTACAAATCGCGCACCGGTGGTGTCATCGCCCGCCTGTTCACACGGACAGCGCTCGATTTGGTAGCGGCGCGGATGTTTGCGCCGAGCCGTGAACTCGCTGCTGAGTATGCTGACACCATCATCTCTGCGTCGAATACAAGTGACCGGCGTGTTCAGGAGTTAATCAGGCAATATATTCTCGATAACTACGCACCCGATTTGAAAACCGGCCAGCGGCGACGGGTCATGATGCTTGTCTTTCGTGGTGATGATGCTGCAAAAAAAGTCCGCGCCGCCGTTGGCCAGATTGAACCGGGTCGCGGACCAGCCGGAGAAACAATCCGCGACACTTACGGCGATTACATCGTCGCTCCCGATGGTCAGGTTCACTATTTCGAGCCAGCCGTACTCGCCGCCCCCACAGCCGAGGAGATTGAGGAGAAAATCAAAATTTGGGCCCGCCATGCCGCCGATGATAACGGCTTTCTCGAAAACGTCGTCCAGTATCCTTCCCGCACCAATGTGCAACAGACGCTCGTCCTATTGAAGCCCGACAATTTTAGATTCCCCAGCGCTCGGCCCGGTAACATCGTCGATTTGATTTCGCGGACTGGCCTGTACATCATTGCCATCAAAGTGCATCACATGACCGTCGCTGAGGCTTGCGATTTTTACAGCCCGGTCCGGCAAGTATTGCGCGACATACTTGGTAATATTTCTGGCCCGCGTGCCAAAACTCTGCTCGAAAAAGAATTCGGCTTTGCCATGCCGGATGGCGCCGAGAAAACACTCGGTCAACTTCTTGCCCCCGTTCACGCCGACTACCAATTCGACAACATCGTCCGCTTTATGACCGGCCACAGCTCAACCGAACCGGCCGATACCTCTTCCGAAAAAATCGTTGCCCTCGTGTACGAAGGGCCGGATGCCGTCAATAAAATCCGTACCGTACTCGGCGCGACCGACCCGCGCAAAGCCGCCCCCGGCACCATCCGCCGCGAACTCGGCCAGGACATTCTAGTCAACGCCGCCCACGCCAGTGATTCGCCCGAAAACGCCAAGCGCGAAATGGTCATTATTAAGATTCGTGACAACAATCTCAAACCGCTCGTCGAGCAGTTTTACAACTGCCAACTCTAACACCCGAAAGTCCAACTTATGAATCCACTCGCCGACCGCGCTACTACCCTCACCCCGTCACTTACACTTGCCATTGATGCGAAGGCCAAAAAACTTAAAGCTGAAGGTGTTGACGTTGCCGGCTTCGGCGCTGGTGAGCCAGACTTTGACACGCCGCAGCACATCAAAGATGCTGCTATCAAAGCCCTCAACGACGGCTTCACTAAGTACACACCATCTTCCGGTACGCCCGAACTTCGTGCCGCCATCGCCGAAAAATTAAAGACCGAAAATGGACTCGACTATAAGCCGACGCAAGTCATCGTCAACTGCGGCGCAAAACATTCCTGCTACAACGCCATCATCGCCACGTGCAATCCCGGTGACGAAGTCATCATCCCAGCTCCGTTCTGGCTCAGCTATCCGGAAATGGTCAAGCTGGCCGGTGCAACGCCGGTCACAGTCCTGACCAGTGAAGCCAATGGATTCAAGATCACTCCCGACCAGTTCCGCGACGCGATGACACCGGCCACAAAGATGATCATTCTCAACTCCCCCGGTAACCCGACCGGCAGCGTCTACACCCAGGAAGAATTGCTCGCCTTGGCCGAAGTCGCGCTAGAAGAAGAAATCCTCATGCTCTCGGATGAAATCTACGAGAAGATTACCTACGATGGTGCCGTTTCCACGAGCTTGGCCGGCTTGAGTCCGGAAATCTACGAACTCACCATCACCGTCAACGGTTTCAGCAAGGCCTATTCGATGACCGGCTGGCGGCTTGGCTACATCGCCGCACCGGTCGCTATCGCCGCCGTGATTGATTCCATTCAATCGCACTCGACCTCGAACCCAACCAGCTTCGCGCAGAAAGGCGGACTGGCCGGCTTGAAAGGTGACCAGAGCTTCATCGGCGAAATGGTCAAGGCGTTTGCTGGTCGCCGCGAGTA
>JBAXAT010000071.1:0-7087 GCA_037142335.1 Verrucomicrobiota bacterium
GTAGCGCGTTAGCCGCCGGACTTGGTTGTGTTGTAGTCAGTGCCATTACCAACTCACGTGGCGGTGGAACGATCAATTCATTCCAGGGTGCGTTGGGATACGGGGCCGTACTTTTGGCAATCATGGTGTTCAACAGCTTGAATAGCGTCGCGATTAAAACATTGGGCATGAGTGCTGGAGTAGATCAGTCCGGAAAGTCTGCACACGATAACCATCGATTTCTCGCAGTCATGTACACCACTTGTTTTCTGATGGTGCTCACTGATTTACTGTGGAATCGTAATCCAAACTTGGCGCTTGGCACGCTACTGGCGTTTGGGTTGGTGGCGGCACTCGGCTCCACGTGTGGACTTGCATTACTGGCTGCTTGCGCTAGTGCGCCCGCCAGCCTGGTTTACACGCTCAGTGGAATCACCGGTATCGTGACAGCGGTGTTGGTCTCTGTTTTATTTCTAGGGGAACAGGCTGGCATAGGCTGGTACGTGACTATTGGCCTTGGCGTGTTGAGCATCGTGCTTGGAGCCCTAGCAAGATGATTCAAGGTGACAGCCGGTGAGCCCGACTTTATATTCTGCGCCAATGTGATGACACTTTTTGAACGGGCCAAGTATGTCCGCGACCAGTTGCCGGCGGGTGGGTTGTTTGCCGGGCTGACCTGGCGAATTGCACCGACGGCGTTCACGTTGCCGGCGGAATTGGTGCAGCAATTCGAGACACTAGGTCCGCAGTTGCTCGCATTCTACCGGGCCTGCAACACGCTTTACCGTCACTCGCTTGCCGGTAAGCAACCCAAGTGGGTTGCGCAATATCTCGATGCCGGCAAGCCGGAACAATTGCTCGCGCTTTCGCGGAGTGATCGGATCAAATCGCACGTTCCGCGCGTTCTCCGTCCGGATGTTATTTTGGGCGATGACCGTTTTTTTATCTCCGAACTCGACAGCGTGCCCGGCGGCATCGGTCTGACTGGTTGGCTCGGCAAAACGTATGCCGAACTTGGCGAGAATATCGTCGGCGGTGCGGCGGGGATGCTTGAAGGTTTTGCCAGCATTCTCGGCGACCGGGGCGTGGTGGTGGTGTCGGAGGAGGCGGCGACTTACCGGCCCGAAATGGAATGGCTCGGCCGGCAGTGCGGATTCCATGCGGTCCGACCGGAGGAAGTTGCCAGGCTGCAAAACGTGGAGACGTACTACCGATTTTTCGAGTTGTTTGATTTGCCGAACGTGCCGAACGCTTGGACGATCCTCGCCGGTAACGTAACACCACCGGCGAAACCACAACTCGAAGAAAAAATGTGGTTTGCATTTTTGTGGCTGGAACGGCTCCGGCCGTTTTGGCGCGAGCAGTTGGGCGAGCCGACGCTGCGGGCATTGCAGGCGGTGCTGCCGCGGACATGGCTGGTGGATGCGACGCCATTGCCACCGCACGCGGTGATTCCGGATCTCGGCATCAATGATTGGCGGGAGATGGCGCGGTTTTCGCAGAAGCAGCGCGAGCTGGTGTTGAAGATTTCCGGGTTTCATGAACAAGCGTGGGGTGCGCGTGGCGTGTCCGTTGGGCACGACCTGCCGGCAGCGGAGTGGAGCGTGGCGATTGAGCGGGCGCTCGCCAGTTTTCCGGATAATCCGTTCATTCTTCAGCGGTTTGAAAAATCGAAGCTCGTTGCGGCGGAATATTATGATTTCGAGGCGAACGCGCTTCGTCAATTTCAGGGGAGAGTGCGATTGTGTCCGTATTATTTCGTGACCGGCGACACGGTGAAACTCGGCGGGGTGCTCGCGACAATTTGCCCGGCCAACAAAAAAATCCTGCACGGCATGGCGGACGCAGTGCTCGCGCCTTGCCGCTTGCCGGAGCCGCCGGCGGTTGTGTAAGCTGACACGGATTCAATGAAACACCAATTTCTAGCGCTCAGTTTGGAGTCGTTCGACGGACTGAACAAAACCGTGGCTGGTCATCCGGTCTGGCATTATCTGGCGGGTGCGGTTTGGATTCTGCTTTCGATTCTGGCGGCGCCGGTAACGGGCTGGATCATCAAGCGCTTGATCAAGCGAATGGCCGTTCACACCAACGCCGGTTTGGCTGACAAAATCCACGGCATTGTTCGCACACCGCTGCGCATCGCTGCGGTGCTGGTGATGCTCAATTTCGGTGTCCGCGTTTGCAGTCTGCCGGTGATGTTGGTGCGGTTGGTGGATACCGGGTTAGTGATTGCGGTCGCCATTGCGGTGTTGGTCTCGGCGCTGCGGATTGTGGATTTGTTGCAGAATTATGCCGGCGAAAAGTTTTTCCACGGTGACGCGCAGTTGGCGGCGGTGATGTTGCCGGTCATGGCCAAGACGTTGAAAGTTTTCATCGTGATCATCGGTGGTTTGACCGCCGCGCAATGCCTTGGCTTACCGGTGACGAGCGTGCTTGCCGGGCTGGGCATCGGCGGGATTGCGGTGGCGATGGCCGCGCAAAGTACGCTGGCGAATTTCTTCGGCGCGTTGGTGATTTTGGCCGACCGGCCATTTCAGATTGGCGATGTGGTGCGGATTGATCCGGTTGAAGGCACGGTCGAATCCATCGGCCTGCGCAGCACGCGGATTCGGACGGCGACCGGTGACCGCGTGACCATTCCCAATAAAACCGTCGCCGACAGCGTCGTGATCAACCGCACGCCACGTAACTGACCCGCGTATCGCCGTAAACCGCCTCTCGGTACAACTGCCAGCCTGCCGTCAGCACCACCGCGTCGCGTTTTGCCGATTCCCACACCAGCAATCCATCGGGCGCGAGCAGTGCCTGTTGCTGGATTGCCTCCAAAACCGGCGCAATCTCCGTGCCGTACGGTGGATCGGCAAAAATCAAATGGAATGGCCCGGTCAGTCGCGCCAACTCGCGCAGTACTTCGCCGCGCCACACTTGCGCGGCCGGCGCAATCGCGGCAATATTTTTTGCCAGACACGCCAACGCTGGTTTGGAACACTCGACAAACACCACCGACCGCGCACCACGACTGGCGGCTTCGAGGCCGAGCGCGCCGGTGCCGGCAAATAAATCCAACACAGCCGCGTTGGCCACACGCGCGCCGAGGCTGGAAAAAATCGCCTCGCGCACGCGGTCCGAAGTCGGGCGTGTTGCGTCGCCGCGTGGCACTGCCAGCGGCAATCCTCGGGCAGTTCCGGTAATAATTCGCATGATTGCTTTCCGTTAGGGTATAGGATACCGAAATCTAACGCTGCATGAAACGAATTCTTGTGATTTTCAATCCGGCTGCCCGGCGCGCCAAACGGTTGACGGTCCGGCGCGAGGGTGTGACGTTTGCGCCGACGCAAGGCCCTGGTGATGCCACGCGGATCGCGATCGCGGCGCGGGATTATGATCTGGTCGTGGCCGCCGGCGGCGATGGCACGATCAACGAAGTCGTGAACGGCTTGACCGGCGTGCCGCTCGGGGTGCTGCCGCTCGGCACGGCCAATGTGTTTGCAAAGGAACTCGGCTTACCGGCGCGACTTGATGCCGCGTGGCGTGTGCTTGAAGCCGGTCGGACGCGCCGCATTGACTTGGGTTGCGCGGAGTTTGCCGGTCAGACGCGTCACTTCGTGCAACTCGCCGGCGTTGGCTTCGATGCGCAGGCGGTGCGGTCGGTAGATTTGAAGCTGAAGAAAATAATTGGGCCGGTGAGCTATGTCGTGGCCGGATTTAAATTACTACGGACGCCCGGCGCAGCGGTGTTGATCGGCAATGGCCGGTATTACGGAGGCAAAGTGCCGGTGTTTCCGAAGGCCCGGCTGGACGACGGCTTGCTGGACGTGTGTGAATTTGAGAGATTTGGCTGGCGCGAATTGTGCAGGTACTTGCCGGCAATCTTAGTTGGCAGGCACACCGGTTTGCGTGGCGTCAGGTATTACCAAACGGCGGAGTTGAATTGCCGGCTGGTGGCGCCGGTCGAGTTGGATGGCGAGGATGCCGGAGATGCGCCGGTTAAATTTTCGGTGAAGCCCGGCGCGTTGCAGGTGGTCGTGCCGGGTTGAGCCGGCGCAGAAGTTCCACACTCATCGCGATGCCCCGGTAGAAGTTATCCAACTCCATCTTTTCATTAGGCGAATGCCAGTTGTCGTCGTCTTGACCGAGTCCAATAACTAAGACTTCGCCACCTAGTTGCCGGCGAAAGTTTTCGAGAATGTGAATCGTGCCGCCTTCACGGGTACAGACCGGTTTGCGTCCAAAAGCGGTTTCCAGCGCGGCTAACGCTGCGTGTGCGCCAGGGCCGTCGGTGTCGGTCAAGAATGGCGGCGAATAGTGGCCGGCATCAATGGTGAGTCGGACTGATTTTGGTGCGAGCCGGCGCAGATGTTTGACCACCAGACGGTCAATCTGTTGGGGATTTTGGTTCGGTACGAGCCGGCAGGTAATTTTAGCGGACGCCCACGCCGGGACGATGGTCTTGCCGCCGGGTCCTTGGTACCCGCCGGTGATGCCATTGATTTCAAACGTCGGGCGTGCCCACCGGCGTTCGAGCGTGGTGTAACCGGCTTCGCCGGTTGTTGCCGGTACGCCAAGTTCAGCGGCGTAGCGCCGGTCGTTCAATGGGAGTTTATGCCAAGCGCGGCGCTCTTTCGCAGTAAGTGGACGGACGGCGTCGTAGAAACCAGGAATGATGACGTGACCTTGGGAATCGACACAACAGGCCAGCATTTGCGCTAAGACCATGACCGGGTTCGCAAGGCTGCCACCGAAGACGCCGGAGTGCAGATCGCGATTTGGCCCGGCCACGCGCACTTCGAAGGCGGCGATTCCGCGCGTCGCATAGGTCAACGTCGGCCAGCCCTTAGCATACATACCAGAGTCGGACACGATGACATAGTCGGCATGTAACCGGAGGGCGTAGTGTTTGACGAACTTGATCAATGCCGCGCTGCCGATTTCCTCTTCACCCTCGATGAGGAAGGTGACATTTACCGGTAACGGTTGCTTCGTCGCCAGTAAGGCTTCGACAGCTTTGACGTGGGCGAAGAATTGGCCTTTGTTGTCGGAGGCACCGCGGCCGAAGAGCTTGCCGGCGCGGACCGTTGGCTCGAAGGGTGGCGTGTGCCACGGCTCCAATGGTTCCGGCGGTTGCACGTCGTAGTGGCCGTAGATGAGAACGTTCGGCAAGCCGGCGACCGGTGTGCTGCGGGCTTCGATAATCGGATGACCGGTGGTTTTATGGATGGTAACGGAAAGACCGATGTGCTGAAAATGTTGCGCAAGCCAGTCGGCGCAGGCGAGGACGTCAGTGCGATGAGCCGGTTGGCCGGAGACGCTGGGAAAGCGGATAAGGCGCTGGAGTTCGGTAAGAAACCGGTCGCGATGCTGGCGCAGATACTGGTTAATCATGGCGGCATTGTCCACAATTCTTCTTCCCGGCGCAACCGTGAAGCATTAGATTGCCGGCATGCGCACGGTTTTTGGGCCGGCAGATTGTCAGAACCTGAAGAACGCGCTTGGCCGGGAATGGCTCGAAACCAACGGCCTCGGTGGGTTCGCGTGCTCGACTATCATCGGCGCGAATGTGCGCCGGCACAACGGGTGGCTCGTCGCGGCGTTGACGCCACCGGTGGACCGGTATGTGTTGCTTTCGAAATTTGAGGATCGCGTGCGCAGCAACGGGCAAGACTTTCATCTGTCCACCAATCTTTACCCCGGCACCGTGTTCCCGCACGGGTTCAATATCCAGACGGAATTTCGGCTACGCCCGTGGCCGACGTTCCGGTATCTGAGCCACGATTTCGCTATCGAGCGCAGCATTTGTCTGATCCACGGCGAGCACACGGTGGTGGTGAGCTACCAGAACCTCGGCGACGGTCCGGTGGAGTTGAAACTGCACCCGCTGCTGGCATTCCGCGAAGCTGGCGCACTCACCGCGCGCAACGCCAACGTAAATTTTGCGGTCGAGCGCCGTGCCGGCGTGCTGGCAGTACAGCCGTACCGGGAATTGCCACGGCTATTTTTCCACGCGGCACCGATCGGTGTGGATGTGAAAGCCGACTGGTATCAACGCTTCCACTATCCGGCCGAACAGGAGCGCGGCGAGGCTAGTGAGGAAGATTTGTTCACGCCGTTTGAGTTGACTTTCAAGCTTCGCAAAGGCGAAACCACTCACATCGTGGTCACGACCGAACAGAAAGCCGGCGTGAATGCCGAAGCTTTGCTGGCCGGTGAACGGCAGCGGCGAAAAATTTATGAGCGCGAGACCGACCTAACACGCCAAGCGTTATTGATTGCCGCCGATTCATTTATCGCCAAGCGCGACCAAACGAGTGCGACTGTGCTGGCCGGCTTCCCGGCCGAGAGCGATTGGGGACGCGACACAATGGTGGCATTGCCGGGATTGACGCTGACGACCGGTAAGTTTGACTTGGCAAAAACAATCTTGCGCCAATTCGCCGGTCGCCGTGATCGTGGGTTGATTCTGAATGTTTTTCCCGAAGACGGCGAGAAGCCCGAATATAATTCAGTGGATGCGTCGTTGTGGTTCGTGGTGGCGACGTGGCGTTTTTGGAAAGCCAGCGGTGATGCTGCCGGTGTGAAGGAATTATTACCGGCGCTGCGCGACGTGGTTAGCAATTACCAGGACGGCACACGGTGCGATATTTTCGCAGACAAGGATGGCTTGATCAGCGCCGGTAAGGCTGGGACGCAACTCACGTGGATGGACATAAAAGTTGCCGGCTTTGTGCCGACGCCCCGGCACGGAAAGCCGGTCGAGATCAACGCGCTGTGGTTCAACGCGCTGCTAATGTTGGCCGAGTTGGAGGAGGAATTAGGTGGCGACAGTCCGGCGGCCGGTCTGCTGCGTAAGTTTGCCAACCAGGTGGCCGGCAGTTTCGTCAAAACCTTTTGGAACGCCGCCGGCCGTTGCCTCTATGACGTCGTGCAAGGCGATTTCCGCGATTCAACCATCCGCCCTAACCAAATTTTTGCGGTCAGCCTACCGCATTCGCCGCTCGACAAAACGCAACAGCGGGCTGTTCTCGATTGTGTGACCAAACACTTACTGACGCCATACGGTCTGCGGACGCTGGCGCGCAGCCACGAGAAGTATTGCCAGCGTTACACCGGC
>JBAXAT010000072.1:0-7081 GCA_037142335.1 Verrucomicrobiota bacterium
GTAATCCAACCAATAATAGAGCCATGGCCGGACGTAGCAGATTAACAGGCTTCATATTTCGTTCCCTGATGGCTGTGGCGAGGTGATTGATCGCCGAGAATGAAAAGAAGCATAGCATCACTATAACGACAGTTGCATCCGCATGGCAACCCCAGTCGAGCGCGTAAACAATCAAAGCCGTTATGGCTGTGGCTGCATTGGCCAAACCAGATTGAATTTGATAAGCCCGATGGGGTTCATAACCGATCTTTGCGGCGGCTACTTCTCCCAAGAGCAATGATTCAATGGCCACTGTACCTGACATGAGGAGCACCACGAATGGCCCCAGAATGTGAAATCGAGATATCGCATCATTGCCGAAATAATAGGCAAAAAATATAACTAACCCAATACCGGCAGGCCTGAGCCACTCCATCCACATGGTTAAACTTTTCTTGGTCAAGGCTCCTCGCTTTCCCAGTAATCGTTGTTCACCACGCATTGGTAATCGAATTCCGTCAGCAGCAAAAGAAGTTTTTGCCAAACAATCTGCCTTAGGTGTGGGGTGGAATTTGTGACCGAAACATTGTAAGTTGGCGGCGTTATGCCTTTCCAACTCGTCAGTAAATACAAGCCGCGCGGCGACCAGCCGGCGGCAATTCGGACGCTTGTGGAATCGTTGCGCACCGGTAACCGGTATCAGACGTTGTTGGGGGTGACCGGGAGTGGCAAGACATTCACGATGGCTAACGTCATCCAGCAACTTGACCGGCCGGCACTCGTCATTTCGCACAATAAGACACTGGCGGCGCAGCTGTACTCGGAATTCAAACAGTTCTTCCCACACAACGCTGTCGAGTATTTCGTCAGCTACTACGACTATTATCAGCCAGAAGCTTATATCCCGCAGACCGACACCTACATTGCTAAAGATTCCGCCATCAACGAACAGATTGAAAAACTTCGACTTTCGACCACGAGCGCGTTGCTGTCCCGGCGCGACGTGATCGTCGTCGCCAGCGTGTCGTGCATCTACGGGCTGGGTTCGCCAGAAGATTATTTCGAGATGATGGCGCTGCTCAACGTTGGGTGCGAACTCAGCCGGGATGACCTGCTCCGCAAACTCGTGGACATGCAGTACAATCGGAACGACATTGAATTCATCCGTGGTAACTTCCGGGTGCGCGGTGACACGGTCGAAATTTGTCCGAGCTACACCGAGGATGCCGTCCGCATTGAGTTCTTTGGCGACCGGGTGGAGCACCTCACCCGGTTCGACCCGTTAACCGGCAAGCGTCACGAAGTGCTTAACCAAGTGTCCATC
Organism: Verrucomicrobiota bacterium; assembly: GCA_037142335.1. Classification (GTDB taxonomy): domain Bacteria; phylum Verrucomicrobiota; class Verrucomicrobiia; order Palsa-1439; family Palsa-1439; genus CAINDI01. The sequence continues at coordinate 1,304 of JBAXAT010000072.1, forward strand.
TACCCAGCTAAGCATTGGGCTACACCGTATTCCAAAATCGTGCGGGCGCTCGACAGCATCAAAGCCGAAATGACCGAGCGCGTGGCGTGGTTCGAGGAACACGGCAAACTCCTCGAAGCCCAGCGGATTCACAGCCGGACGATGTACGATTTGGAAATGCTCAAGGAAATGGGCTTCTGCTCCGGGATCGAGAATTACTCCCGGCATCTCAGCGGGCGCGCTGCTGGCGAGCGACCGTTCACGTTGATTGATTTCTTTCCAAAAGACTTCATTGCCATCGTGGATGAGTCGCACGTGACTGTGCCGCAACTCGGCGGGATGTATGCCGGCGACAAGTCACGAAAAACCACGCTCACCGAGCACGGCTTTCGCCTGCCCAGTGCGCTTGATAACCGGCCGCTCAACTTTCCAGAACTCGAAAGCCTGCTCAAGCAATCTGTATTTGTCAGCGCCACGCCCAGTGCCTACGAACTTCAACACAGTACCGTCGTAGCCGAGCAAATCATCCGGCCGACCGGTCTGGTTGACCCACCGATTACCGTCAAGCCGCTGACCGGTCAGATTGACGATCTCATTGAACTTTGTCGTGCCCGTGTCGAAAAGAGCGAGCGCGTTCTCGTGACCACGCTGACTAAGCGCACCGCCGAAGATTTGAGCGATTATTTCAAGGAAGTCGGCCTGCGCGTTAAATATCTGCACAGTGAAATTGACACCATCGAGCGCATTGAAATCCTGCGTGGCTTGCGGAGTGCCGATTTCGACGTGTTGGTTGGCATCAACCTGCTCCGGGAAGGTCTCGACTTGCCGGAAGTTTCGCTTGTTGCCATTCTCGATGCCGACAAGGAAGGTTTTCTACGGAGCGCCACGGCGTTGATCCAAACCGCCGGTCGCGCCGCCCGACACATCAACGCCCAAGTCGTGTTGTACGCCGACGTGATGACCGACTCGATTAAGAAATTCATTGCCACGACTGAATACCGGCGCGCGAAGCAACTGGCATATAATCAAGAACACCACATCACGCCCAAGTCGGTAAAACGCGAACTGCAACTCAGCATTGCCGGTACGACAGCAGCGCGTGAGGTTGAGGCGGCGGTCGTCCGGGAAGCCCCCGGCGGTTACCGGCAGGCGGAACTGCTGCGGGAACTCGAAGCTGAGATGATTGAAGCTGCCGAGAATTTGCAGTTTGAGAAAGCCGCCATCCTCCGCGACCAGATTGCCGAGGTGGAAAAAGGCAAAGAATTACCAGCCAAGCGCGAAGTGAAATATGACCGCAAACTAAAAGTGAATGTGGTAAAGAAAGCCCGACCAAAACAATGACAACGTTGCCGGTAGAGCTCATTCAGAACATTGTCCGCACCGCGTTGGCCGAGGATGTCGGGGCCGGGGACATCACCACCGAGGTTAGTGTCCCGGCGGATTTGCCAGGCACCGCGACGATCATCGCCAAAGAACCTTGCGTTGTTGCCGGTCTGGCGCTCGTTGAGGCTGTGTTTCGTGAATTCACCGGTAATACGCAATTACTCGTTCGCGATGGCGATCTCGCCGAAACCGGTCAGTGCGTTTGCGCGATTGCCGGGCCAGCGCGCGCGATTTTGACTGGCGAGCGGACGGCGCTGAATTTCCTCCAGCAACTTTCCGGTATTGCCACGTTGACTCGACAATTTGTTGAAGCCGTTGCCGGCACGAAAGCGCAGATCCTCGACACCCGCAAAACCACGCCGACATTACGCGTGCTGGAAAAATACGCCGTTGCTGCCGGTGGTGGCACGAATCACCGGCTGGGATTGTTTGATGCGGTGATGATTAAGGACAACCACCGGATTATCCTCGCCCGCCTTGGTGTAACGGCGCTCGCGCAAGCTGTCGCCGCCGCGCGCCGCCGGCAGCCCGCCATCACAGTGATCATCGAAGCTGACACGTTGGCAGACGTGGGAGCGGCGTTGGCAGCTGGTGCGAATCACATTTTACTCGATAACATGTCACTTGATGAACTCCGTGAAGCAGTTCGGCTAGTGGCCGGTCGCGCCAAACTCGAAGCTAGCGGTGGCGTGCGCTTGGCGACGGTGCGCGACATTGCGGAGACCGGTGTGGATTATATTAGCGTTGGCGCACTAACCCATTCAGCCCGCGCCGTGGATTTTTCACTGGAGATGACGACATGAGGTGGTGGCTGGCGCTCCTGATGGCCGGCAACATCTTTGCGGGCGACTTGCAGAAGTTCAACAACGTGCGGCTGGTCGACAATCCTTCCAACGATGGCGATAGTTTTGTCGTGCAAGCCGGTGACCGAAAACTACATCTGCGGTTGTACTTTGTGGACTGTCCGGAAAGTGTTGCCACCACTGACGCTGACGCGAAACGCGTTCGAGAGCAGGCCCGGTATTACGGCATCACTGACGCAAAGAAAATTTTCGAATTCGGACACGCGGCAACAGTGTTCACCGCCAAGCTGCTGGCGCGACCATTCACGGTCTATACTGCGTTTGCCAGCGCAATGGGGCGTTCGCCGGGTGGGCGCGTGTATGCCTTTGTCATCACTAGCGACGGCCAGGATTTGGCGTACGCGCTGGTTGAGAATGGACTGGCGCGTGCCTATGGCACCAAGCATGACGGGCCGGGCGGCAAGCGGCCGGATGAGCTCCAGAAAGAGCTGCAAGCGCTTGAAGTTGCAGCAATGCTCGAACATCGTGGCGGTTGGGTGGCGACAGAGGCAAAGGAGATCGCCCGGCTGCGCGCCGAGCAGCAGGCGGACGACCGCGCAGACAAGGAATTGATTAAGTTTTCGGCCGGTAAACACGCCGCGCCCGGTAGCGTCGACCTCAACACCGCTACGGCCCGCGAACTACAATCAGTCAGCGGCATTGGTCCGATCCTCGCGACAGAAATTATCGCCGGCCGTCCCTACAAAAGCGTAGACGAGTTGCTCAGGATTTCCGGTGTCGGCCAGAAACTGCTGGAACGAATCCGACCAGCTCTGATGGTTAATTCACAATGAAGACGGCAAAAGATTGGATTGAATTGCTCCGGCTGGTCAAGCATCCGGAAGGCGGCTATTATCGTGAGACCTATCGGAGTTCGGGGCTGATTGAACTACCATCTTTCACCGGCGCCCGCGCCGTTTCGACAGCGATCTATTTCTTATTACCGGCTAGCGAAGTTTCGGCGCTGCACCGCATCAAGTCGGATGAGCTCTGGCATTTCTACGCAGGTCAGGCACTTACGATTCACTGCATTGCCGCGGATGGACGGGCGACCACAATTGCCTTGAACGCCGATAATCCACAGGCGGTTGTGCCGGCCGGTTGTTGGTTCGGCGCAACGGTTGAAAATGAGTATGCGCTGGTTGGCTGCACGGTTGCGCCGGGATTTGATTTTTGTGATTTCGAAATGGCGCGCCAGCCCGCCTTGCTGGCCAAGTATCCACAACACCGACAAATCATCGAGCGGTTGACGAAGCCAGCGAGGAATGGTTAGCTTCTGACAGCATGTCGGCCACCATCGAAATTCTCACCGCCTTGTATCGAAGCAATGGCCAATTTGTGCGGCTGGACTTGCCTGCGGCTGAATTGGCCGAATTGCAGCAGCTAGGTTACGACATTGAAACGCATCCGCACTTCGGTTACCGAATTGTCACTGGGCCAGACCGGTTGATGGCGGATGATCTCCGCGCCCGGCTGCAGACGCAAGTCATTGGTCGTGAAATTTTAGTGTTTGAGGAAACGACCTCCACCAATGATGCGGTTGAGCGACTGGCCCGGTCACAGCCGCACGAAGGGTTGGTGGTGTTTGCCGAGTCGCAATCAAAAGGGCGCGGCCGCCATGCTCGGCCGTGGGTTTCGCCACGCGGAAAAGGGTTATGGTTTTCAGTCTTATTGCGGCCGAAGTTTTCGTTGTCGCGCGTGACGGTAGCGGCTAGCGTCGCGGTTGCGCGCGTGGCCGGCCGGGAAGCCCGGATCAAATGGCCGAATGATGTGACGCTGCATGGCCGAAAACTCGCTGGCATCCTGACGGAAACACGGCAAGCCGCCGCCATTCTCGGGATTGGGCTGAATGTGAATTGCCGGGACGAGGACTTCCCGGTCGACTTGCGCAAGTTGGTGATCGGGATGACGGGCGTAGACCGACCGGGCGTGGCTGTGCAACTATTGACCGAATTGGATGCGTTGTACGCCCAGGCGGTGGATGATTTCCCAGCCATCAGTGCTGAGTGGGCGCGCTTATGTACGACCCTCGGTAAGCAGATCGCCGTACGGATGGGGGAGCGGCGCATCGAAGGCCACGCGCAGGCTTTGGACGAAGATGGCGCGCTGTTGATTCGCCGTGACAATGGGCAGATTGAGCGCGTACTCGGGGCGGATTTGGTGTTGGAGCGAACATGAAACGGATTTTATTGATTGATGCCGGTAACACTACGACTGACTTTGCCGTCACCGATGGCCGGCGCATTGGTCGGATCGTTAGCGTGCCAACGGCGCAGGTAACCGGCATTCCGCGTGCGGTTGGCGCTTACACGGCCGTGGTCTTGGCGTCAGTCGTACCGGCGGCGACCCGCAAGCTGCGCCACTGGTTGTCTGTGCCCACCATCGAAGTTTCGGCGGATTGCGATTTGGGTGTCGGGATTCGGTATCCGAATCGGAAACAAATCGGCGCGGACCGGCTGGCGAACGCAGTCGGCGTGGCCAAGCTTTACGGTGCGCCGGCAATTGTCGTGGACTTTGGCACGGCAGTGACATTTGACATCGTGAATTCGCGTCGGGAATACGTCGGCGGAGTGATTGCGCCCGGGCTGGCGGCGATGACTGATTATCTGCACGAGCACACGGCGTTGTTGCCGCACATTGATTTGCGCGAGCCGCGGTCGGTCATCGGCAAGAGCACGGTGGACGCGATGGAAGTCGGGGCGGTCATCGGTTACCGGGGGCTGGTGAAAGAGATTTTAGGGGCATTACGCCGTGAACCGGGACTCCGCCGGGCGGTGGTGGTGGCGACCGGCGGCTATGGCGACTTGATTGCAAAGAAGGTACCGGCGATTCAGCATGTGAATCCGCAGTTGACCCTGGAAGGCTTGCGGTTTATTTACCTACACAACTCTCGTGAATAGAATTGACCTAAAATTTATCGCCCTGCGCGCTGTGCAGCAAAAGGGGTTCATTGTTTACATCAGCGCCGGTGACCCGAACCTGAAGGCGACGGCAACGCTGGCGCGCGAATTTGAGCGCATCGGCGTGGACGTGCTCGAACTCGGTGTGCCGTTTAGCGATCCGCTTGCCGACGGCGTCGTGAACCAGCTCGCCGCCGAACGCGCCTTGAAAAGCGGGACGACTTTGACGCGCGTGCTTGCGACAGTGGCCGGGCTGCGGCGAAGCGGGTGCGAGATCCCGGTGGTGTTCTACATTTATTTTAATCTCATCCACCGGTATGGCGTGGAGAAGTTTGCGAAAGCCGCGGCAAAGGCCGGCGTGGATGGCGTGTTGGCTTTGGATTTGCCGCCGGAAGAAGCCGGTAACTACGAAACGGCCTTGCGCGCCGTCGGTGTGCATCCAATTTACCTCATTGCACCGACGACACCGGAATCGCGCGTTGCGGAGATTTGCCGGCACGCCGGTGGATTCATCTACTACGTTTCGCGCGAAGGCGTGACCGGGATGCAGAAGACGATTTCGAATTCCATTGCGCCGATGATCGCCAAGATTCGCAAATACACCGCTGTACCGGTCGCGGTCGGCTTTGGCATCTCGACGCCGCAACAGGCGCGCGCGGTTGCAGTGCAAGCGG
>JBAXAT010000073.1:0-7042 GCA_037142335.1 Verrucomicrobiota bacterium
GTGCCGAAGCTGAAGAACTCGGCGGTCTGCGCGATCTCGTCGGCGGTGAGGGCACCGCGCGGGACTTCGATCATCGTGCCGACCATGTAGCTGAGTTTCACCTTCTTCTCAGCCATGACTGCCTTGGCGACGCGATGGACCAAATCGACTTGGAGGTCGAGTTCCTTCTTGAAGCCGACTAGCGGAATCATGACTTCGGGTTTGACCTTGATACCAGCCTTCTGGACTTCGGCGGCGGCTTCGAATACGGCGCGCGCCTGCATTTCGGAGATTTCCGAGTAAACAATACCGAGCCGACAACCGCGGAACCCGAGCATTGGATTGAACTCGTGAAGTTCTTTAACGCGCTGTTTGATCTTCTCCACTGGCACGCCCATCTTGATGGCGAGGTCCTGCTGCGCTTTGTCTTCGTGCGGGAGGAATTCGTGCAACGGCGGATCGAGGAAGCGGATAGTGGCTGGGAAGCCCTTCAACGCCTTGAAGATGCCGACGAAGTCTTCCCGCTGGTACGGGAGGAGTTTCGCAAGGGCAGTCTTCCGGTCCGAGACGTTACCGGCGAGGATCATCTCGCGCATCGCGTCAATTCGGTTTCCCTCGAAGAACATATGCTCGGTGCGCGTGAGGCCGATACCGGTCGCGCCGAATGCGATGGCATTTTCGGTCTGCTCCGGTGTGTCGGCATTAGTGCGGACTTGCAGTTTGGAAACCTTGCTGCACCAGTTCATAAGCGTCTGAAACATTCCGTAGGTCGTGCTCTTCTTCGGATCGAGCGTCTTGTCGACAAGCACCTGAACAATCTCGGACGGCGCTGTCGGGAGCTGACCGGCGTACACAGTGCCGCGCGTACCGTTAATGGAGAGGAAGTCGCCTTCCTTGTAAGTCTGACCGTCCACTGTGAGCGTCTTCGTGCTGTAATCAATCTGCAACGCACCGGCGCCGCAGACGCAGACTTTGCCCATCTGCCGCGCGACCAGCGCAGCGTGTGAACTGACGCCACCTTTGGCAGTGAGAATCCCTTCGGAGGCAATCATTCCACGCAAATCTTCGGGCGTGGTTTCGTTGCGGACAAGTAAGACCTTTTCACCACGAGCGGCGGCGGCATCGGCGCGGTCGGCATTCAAATACATTTTACCTGAAGCGGCACCGGGGCCGGCAGGTAAACCCTTGGCGATGACACGAGCGGCATTCTCAGCCTTCGCTTCAAAGATCGGGGCGAGTAACTGGTCGAGCTGGTCGGCCGGGTTCCGCTTGATCGCAGTTTTCCAGTCGATGAGACCTTCTTTCACCATGTCCATCGAGAACTTGAGCGCGGCCATAGCGGTGCGCTTGCCGTTCCGGGTCTGGAGCATGAAAACCTTGCCGTCTTGAATCGTGAACTCGAAATCTTGCACATCTTTAAAATGCTTCTCGAGAGTATTGCGGATCTTGTCGAGTTCCTTGTACGCAGCCGGCATGACCTTTGCGAGGGCTGCGACAGGTTCTGGTGTGCGGACGCCAGCAACGACGTCTTCGCCTTGGGCGTTGATGAGGAATTCCCCGTAAAACTCCTTCACGCCGTTGGCCGGGTTACGCGTGAACGCGACGCCGGAACCGGAGGTGTCGCCGGTGTTGCCGTAAACCATCGCTTGCACGTTGACAGCGGTGCCCCATTCCGAGGGAATGCCGTACTTGCGGCGATAGACAATCGCGCGGTCGTTCATCCAGGAACCGAACACAGCGCCGGTGGCGCCCCAGAGTTGCTTCCACGGATCTTGCGGAAATTCCGACCCAGTTCGTTCCTTAATGAGCGCTTTGAACTGTTTTACCATTTCCTTTAAATCGTCGACGGACAATTTCGTGTCTTCGATGTCGGCGTGGTGCCGGTCGTGCTTGAGTTTCTCGATCACGACTTCAAACGGTTCATGATCCTCGTCCTTGCTCTTCTGCACACCCATGACGACGTCACCGTACATCTGAATGAAGCGGCGGTAGCAGTCCCAGGCAAACCGTTCATTCTTCGTGGCGGCGACGAGCGCCAAAACCGTCTGATCATTCAAGCCAAGATTGAGAATTGTGTCCATCATGCCGGGCATCGAGTCGCGCGCGCCGGAGCGAACGGAAACGAGCAACGGCATTGCCGTCGTGTCACCAAACTTGGTGCCGATAATTTTTTCAATCTGCGCGACGCCGATCCGGACGTTCGCTTCGAGATTCTTGGGATAAGATTTTTTATTGTCGTAGTAATAGGTGCAGACTTCAGTGGTGATGGTTAACCCTGGAGGCACTGGCAACCCGATGCGGGCCATTTCTGCGAGGTTGGCGCCCTTGCCACCGAGCAACGGTTTCATGGAGCCGTTACCGTCCGATTTACCTGGACCGAAAAAATACACATACTTCGGCGACTTGCCGATTTTCTTCGCAACTGTCTTTACTTTCTTAGCCATAATCCTTGATTACCTTTGGATGATTCCGCCTATGATTCAGGCGGAAAGTGCCTATCAAACGGGGGGAACAACACGTGCATCCTATCAAACTTGCGACACCTGTCAATGCCGTAAAAAGATTGTGCACATTTTCAGCCTTCGTTACAGTTGGCCCATGCAACGTATTATTACCAGTCTCCTTATTGCGCTTTTGGCCGCCGCGACCTATGCCGCCGACGTCACGCATCCCACCAACCGCTGGGAAAAGGATATTGCTGCCTTTGAAGCCGCCGACCACGGCCATCTGCCGCAAACGAACGCCATCCTGTTCATCGGCTCCTCCGGCATCCGCATGTGGACGACGCTGGCCAATGATTTCCCTGAGCACCGCGTCATCAATCGTGGCTTTGGCGGTTCCCAGATTGCGGACGCCACCTACTTTGCCGATCGGATTGTGTTCCCTTATAAACCAAAAATGATTGTCATGCGCGCCGGCACCAACGACCTCGCCGCCGAGAAAACCGTGGAACAAGTCGCGGCCGACTTTCAAGCCTTTGTGGCCAAGGTGCGCGAGCAACTGCCTGAGAGCGATATTCTTTACGTCGGCATGAATCCAACCCCGTTGCGGTGGAACCAGCATACCCGCGAAGTCGCTGTCAACGCCGCCATTGCCGCCTTCGCCAAGACCGCGCCGCACGTCCAATACCTCGACACTAACGACCAGTTCCTCGACGCCAATGGCCAACCGTGTGCCGATCTCATCGCCGCCGACCGGCTGCATTTCAACGCCGAAGGCTACAAAACTCTGACCGCCTTGATTCGTCCGCGTCTGCCCAAGTAATGAATCGCCTGCCGCAACTGCCGCGCCGCTTCTATGACCGCGACACCATCATGGTCGCGCGCGAATTACTCGGCAAGTTGCTAATTCACGGAGACCGGGTTGGGCGCATTGTCGAAACCGAAGCCTACCTTGGTCCGCACGATTTGGCTGCCCATTCTGCCCGGGGGCTGACTAAACGCAACGCTCCAATGTTTGGCCCGCCCGGCTATGCCTATGTCTACCTGATTTACGGAATGTATTGCTGTATGAACGTCGTTACCGAACGGGAAGGGCACGCTTCCGCTGTCCTTCTGCGCGCGCTGGAACCGGTTGCAAATGTCACCGGCAAGACCAACGGCCCCGGCCTACTTTGCAATGCCCTGGCCATCACTCGCCAGATTACCGGCCACGATTTGTGTAGTAATGATTTCTACATTGCTGACGGCAAGCCCGAAACTTTCCGTATCATTAAACGTCCGCGCATCGGTGTGGACTATGCCGGTCACTGGGCGCGCCGGCACCTCCGTTTTTACATCGACCGCAATCCATTCATCTCACGAGTGTAAGGCGAGTTACTCACAAAACAATCTGGCTGAGACGAAACTGCACCTCAATTGCGAAGCGCGACTGACGATTGAGACGCAAGCAACGGCAGGGCGGCTTGCAAAGTTTCCAGATCACACGAGAGAGTCTGGCTGAATACTAATGTTATATTCAGCTGCGGGCGTGAAGAGATCGAGGTTGGTCATCCAGACAACAGCGGGATCGGCGCTGAGGCGCGCGAGTTTTGCTTCAAAGGCTTGCCACATTTTTTCGGTTAAAAATTCGTAGCTGTGCCCCCAGAAATGGAACACGCCACCGTGTGCTTTTGTGTTGGCAAATTCCTGCCAGAAACGCGGATTCAATTGATGCGTCGTCGTGCCGAACTCCATCGGGTCGGCGGGCGGATACACGGACGGGACATTGACCGGGGTCGGATTCGTGGCGGTGGCGTATTCGGGACCGGGGATCGCCGTGCGCGCATAGACATAGCCTTGCCGGCGGATCGCTTCTTTGACGACGATATTGTAGCTACCGTAGGGATAGGCGAAGCCACGGATTGGACGTTGGAACAAATCTTCCAATTGCTTGCGACTCTCAAGTAATTCATGCGCTAATTTGTCTGACGGAAGTTTCGCCAGATTGGGGTGGGTGAGGGAATGGCTGGCGACCTCGAAGTCCCGGTACAACGCCGGTAATTCCGGGCGGGCGAGCATGAACACTTCCTTTGTGTCCTGATAGTGCCAGTGCGAGGTCTTGCGTTCTGCGGTATAGCTGCCGGGGATGAGGTTGAAAGTCGCTTTGGCTTTGTACTTATGCAGGAGTTCAATCAACCGCACGTCATCGGTCACACCATCATCCCAACTTTGCGTTACGCGAATCATGTGTGAAGTCTGCCGGTCCGGCGGCAACATACCACTTGTAAAATCACACCCGGTATAAGTTTTTCCAGACGTTGCTTAGAATCGGAAACCGACACCGCCATTAATCTTTTGCGAGGTATACCCGGAGCCGAACTCCGGTGAATAGTTCAAGAATGTGCCGACTGTCGGCGTCCATTGCACCGACACACCCACACCAAGCACCAAGCTGTCCGCTCCAACCGCCGGACCACTGGAGGTAAAGGTGTCACCAGCCCCGTTCACAAACCGCGCATCAACCGAAATACCACGATTGATGTATTCATGTTGCCAGGCCACATTAAACTCCGGTGTAATAATAATCCCCCGGCCAACGACTTTGTGGAAACCCAAGCGCCCGCCCAACCGCGATTGTAGCGAGTCCTGACTCTGCGAGTCAATGTGCAGCGGCGCTAGTGACCCGCTTTCATCAAAGGCGTTAATATCCATCCGCTTGTATTGCAACGCCAGTTGCGGACCAAAACTCCACAGGCCTTTCTGCAAGTCGTAACCCCCACCGATGAGACCGGTGAATTCCGTGCCGTCCGTCGTCCCCACCGCCGGGGTGCCAAACACAATCCGACTGGTCTTGTAGGAATTGTACCCACCACCCACCATGCCTTCCAAGTGGAGTCCCCCCCGGAACCAGGTGGTGTACAAGCTGACCTGTTCGTTATCCACGCCCATCGTTCCGCCATTGGCGAGATTGCCGTTCATCGTGTTGTAACCAACCGTAAACCCAATCGCCAACGTTTCGTCAATCCGCCGGTCCAAACCTAAGGTGAACCCGCCGCTGCTCAGATGGTAACCACTCGCATTGGCATCACCACGGACATCCACAAATTCACCTTGGCCTTCCACATACACCCCCCACGGATTGTCGAGTGTAGGCTTCAGTGGGTCATCCGAACGCATCGCGTAGATCTGCGCGGCATCAGCCGTCACGACAACCGGCTGAAGGGACGCGCCGGGACCGCTTGGATCGTAGAGACTGAGCCGACTCGAACTAAAACCACGGCTACCGGCGCGGAGCTCACCGGCGCGATTCAGGAAGTTGAAGCCACGGGTGTCCATTCCAGCGGTGCTCACGCTCCGCATTGACGAGAGTGCCGTCGGTGTCAGTTGATCAAGCGCGGCCGGGAGTTGATCACTCGAAAGTCCAGACAGATAAGTAGTCAAGGGGACCATCAGCCCATTATTACTGGCATTGTCAATGGCGCCACCCACACCTTGTTGATTGGGGGTCTGGGCATATGGCGCGAATGTCGCCGACACCCAAGTCAGGTCAACTAATCCCGTAAGATAAAGCAACTTCGGTTTTAAGTTTGTCGCAAAACCATTGGTGAGTGTTGTGCCAAACGTGCCGGTCACGGTGCCGGCGGTTATGATTTGTTGGGTGTCACCGAGGCTGGGGTTGTAGCTGTTGGCGCGGACGAGTTGGAGAGTGCCGGTCAGGCTGGCGGTGCCGGTCACAGTCAAAAAGCCGTATTGGTTGGTGGCGGTGCCGCCGATAGCAAGTGACAAGGTGCCGTTGACGGTCTGGGTGTAGTTGCCACTGATAGTAACGGTGGTTTGTTGGTCAATGTGCAACGTGCCGTTGTTCACTGTCAGGTAACCGGCCTTAACCGTGCTGCCACTGAAGATATTCAGTTGGTTATTACCACCATTGCGACCCACCCACAACGCACCGCTGTTATTCCAGGTGGAACCGGTACCGGTCACGGTGACTGTGTTGTTGCTGGCGCTGGTGTTGTAGCCGATGTAGGCATCGGTGTTGTAGACTTGGCCGCCGTTGGTAATGGTCAGTGTATTACCAACTCCGCTGTAGCCAACAGCCAGACTGCCGCTGTTGGTCCAGATGGAGCCGGCACCAGTAACGGTCACGGTATTGTTAGAGCTAACGTGGACGGGGGCATCAATAAAGCCGTTGACGTCGGACACTTTACCGCCATTGGCAATCGTCAACGTGTTGCTGCTGCCACTGTAGCCGACGTAGAGATCGCCGCTGTTATTCCAGACCGAGTTCGTATCGGTGACGGTCACAGTGTTGCTGGTGGAACCATTATAGTAACCGATGTAGCCGGTATTGTTAAATACTTGGCCGCCGTTGCTAACGATCAACGTGTTGTAGGCGCCAGAATAACCAATGGTGAGATTACCGCTGTTGGTCCAGACGGAACCTGCGCCGGTGATGGTCACGGTGTTATTGGAACTGCTGTGACCAATGAAGTCAATATAGCCGTTGGAGTCGGACACTTTACCGCCATTGGCAATCGTCAATGTGTTGCTGCTGCCATTGTAGCCGACGTAGAGATCGCCGCTGTTATTCCAGACCGAGTTCGTGCCGGTAACCGTCACAGTGTTGCTGGTGGAACCAATAT
>JBAXAT010000074.1:0-6999 GCA_037142335.1 Verrucomicrobiota bacterium
TCCATTTCTGATTCTTATATGGTTTCTAGGAAACCGACACAATTGCTTCAGCTAACCTACATACCTACCTTGGCATAACAACGCATACTGTAGTAAGTGTCAATACTAAATTAATTACATAATTCTGCTTAGATGCCAACTCAATCGCCGGCATCTAAATTTTTAAGAATTCGCCTTCGCGCTCTCAGAAAGAAGTGTAAATTCACACAAGAGGGAGTCGCCGAACTTGCTGGAATATCGACGATTTATTATCAGAGCATTGAAGCTGGTCGCCGTCCCAATGTGTCGCTTGTGATAATCGAAAAAATCGCCAATGTTTATGGGTTGGACATTCACGAATTATTTGCACCCAAAATGCCGCGCATCAAAGTCCATCGCAAGCCGTCCCCACCGCCTCACAAGTCAACCAAACGAAATTGACACAGTCCGGTGAAACCGGATTTTATAAAAATCCGACAATTTCCGACAATGCCTTTTCAATTTTCTAATTAATTAAAATGATTATATGACCTGTAAAAAAAGCGGATGAGGGCAACACCCTCCCGCCCAAAAATTTGCCGGACTAAAACTTTTTTACGAATTGTTTTAATAATCACTGGCACCCCTCGGAACGCTTCCTAAACCGCAGGTCGCGTGTTCGACTCACGCCGGGAGCGCCATTTTACAGATTGTAAACAAGCAACTTCCAACAGCTGTAGAATTACTGAACCGCAACACGTAGCCCTGCTCAGTTTCAGCTTTCGTGGTGATACTTTTGTAGTATTTGAGTTTATGCCAAGTGCATCGCCACCTTGATTTACTGGGGCCTATGATTTGGCTTTAATCCAGCCACAAAGTCTAAGTAACGATCTCGCCTCCGCCATTCAATGTGACGTTTGGACGATGCGCATATTTCTTGAAATCAGCTTCGGCGGTAACCCCACTCAGCACCAACACTGTTTCAATGCCAGACTCGATTCCCGTAATGATATCGGTGTCCATTCGATCGCCAATAATCACGGTCATCAGTTACACAGTGTCACCTGCCCCGCAGTCAGTTGCTGCCAATCGCCAGTAATCGCAGTTCAGTAAACAAAGCAGCGGTAGAAGGTTTAATCCTACCGCTGGTATTTTGCCTCCCTTCGCCTAGCTGTAATGGGAGCCTACTAACCACCGTTCGCGGTTCAATTACCGCGCGCAGTCCGTCAATTTTTTTGGTGACCGTGCGCCGTGCGTAATATGGCCCTAATCGCAGCGGGGCGTGCTCGGACCACCACGCCGCGGTGCATTAAATCCGCCACTGCAAGCCCCACTTCATGATCATTGCGGGAACAGTCTGCCACCACGCGAATCAGTTCGCCAAGTGTCAAGGCGTGTTGATGTCGGCTCATGACTTGTCCTCCTGTTGTGTTTATGTTCATCCATCCTCAGCTAACGCAAAAATAAATTGTAAGTATTAGGAAAATCGCACGATTAGAATCCCTAAACATACCATCCCGATAATAATGAACGTTAAAATTACCATCGCGGCTTTAGTATCAGATTCGTGGCTGACCATATTTATCTCACGATGCGTTTGCCACTGCGGATTCCTTGTGGGCAATGATTCCCGCTACAAGAAAGCGTGGTGTATACGTGAATCCCAAACAAGCGTTGACTAGCAGTTGATACACACCCGAATCGCCGCGCAATGCGCAGCGTTGACCAATCGTCAATCGCACTGGCGAAACAAATGAAAACGGTTGGCCAATTGGTTCAGCCGCGAGTGTCAATTCCGACGGGATGCGGATGTCTTCCACTGAATAGCTCTCATTCTCAATGTTGAGTCTGTAATTCATGCTTATCTCCTTGCAAGAACTGCGGTGGGGCTCACCATGCCCCCACCGCGATTCTGCCTCACCAACCCTCACCGTAAATCCTTTACCTAATGAAACCATAGCTGATCCTGACGGAACAACAATCGGGTGAAGTGTGTATTTGGTGGTACGTGGAAACACCTAGTCAATGCCGACCCAAAGCCAGTCGTAAACATGAATAATTAAACTTATCGGTTGCGAGTGTGGCAATGAGGCGTAAGTTGTGGTGGAGAGTCGAGGGCGAGTTGAAGTTGCAGTTGAGTGCAGTTGCAGATCAACCTCGACTCTCCAACTTATTGTTACCCCAAACAGCATTCATTCACTTTGCCACATCGTGCAGTTTCTCGCCGAATTAATTACCCGTTATGGCGAGGTATTAGTGGTTGGTAGCTGGCGAGAAAGAAGCTGACTGTTAACATCGCGATTCCAGTAACATGCACGCGACGGCAATCCTGCCTAGAAGAAAACCGCATCCCGCTTGCACTGGGAACTAGTAATTTGTTATTTCTGACTCATGTGTTGTAAGTATGGGACATGAAGTGGTGATTTTAGCTCGCAATGGATTCTCAAATTATAATGACAACAAAGCTGACGAATCAGTTCTGGGACATCGCGATTGATTTACGGACCGGTGCGATGACGCGGGTGGTGCATTCGAGTGACGCGCACGGGATGAATTGGGTCTGCTCGCCAACTGGGAACCTTTGGTTTCCGATTTCGGACGGTTGGGGACTCGGTCACTGCGAGTTACCAAACATCGCCGGCTCGGCCGCGCTGCGCTGGCAGTCGCCGGTCAGAGTGACGAAGTGCGGGAATGGCCTGCGGATACAGTACCGGCTAGGGCCCCTAGAGATTGGCGTGAGGCGGCGGCTGCGCGGTGCGCGCTTGGAGGAGGAGTTTGTCTTCCGCAATGCCGGCAAGACCGAGTTGCCGGTCCAGGCCATTCGCTTGTTTACCCCGTTCAATGATAACTACCCAGATGCGCCAACGTGCGTGACGCAGCGTTGTCACGCCCATCTCTGGTGCGGAGGGCATGTCGCCTACGTCTGTGCCCTGCGGATGGGCAATGTGGCACCGCATCTAGGCTTGGTGCTCACAGACGGGTTCATCGGCGGCTACAGCATCACCGGACGCGGCTTGTTGACCGGTAGCTCGAACAACCGCGGTACAATCCTGCTCAATGCCCAGAACCAAACGCTCGCATCCGGTCAATCGCACCGGATCGCGTGGACGATGTTCTGGCATACCGGCTGGGACGATTTCATGGCTCAAGCCCGGCGCATTCCCGGCTTTGTGGAAGTGCGCGCGGCGCATTACACCGTCGTCGGCAAGGAGCGACCCAAGATCACCGTCAGCGACCGCGAGGCGCGGGTGGAGAAGCCGGTCGGCGACACGATCAAGGTGCAGCTTGCCAAAGCGCGCGTGACTTGGTTGCGGATCCAGCAGGTCGAGAACATTGCCCGACTCGTGCAACAGCGCGTCGCGTTTCTGACCGACCGGCAACAAGTGCTGGATCGGCGCAGCCGTTTGTACGGCGCGTTTCTGCCATACGACAACGATCTGCAGGCGCAATTTCACAATCCGAAGTGGCGCGACCAAAATGAGGGGCGCGAGCGTGTGGGCATCGGCGTGCTGCTGGCGCAGGCGTGGCAGCGGTGGCCCAACCCGAAGACCGCCGGGGCGGCCCGGCTGAATCACCGGTTTGTGCGGTCGAAATTGCAATTGCCGGATGGTACGGTATTGGACGCGGTCGGCGAGCTTCAGCCCCAGCGGCTCTATAATTACCCGTGGGTCGCGCTATTTCATTTGGAGATGTACCGGGCGTTCGGCCGGGCGCGGTGTCTCACGGATGCCGACCGGACTTTGCGCCAGTACTACCAACGCGGCGGGGCGAAGTTCTATGCCTTCCCGATTCCGATGGTGGACGCGGTGGAAACGTTCCGCGCAGCCGGTCGGAACCGGGAGGCGACGGAGTTGTTGCGATTATTTTGCGAACACGCGGATCGCGTCGTGGCAACCGGCACGCGCATCCCGGCCCACGAGGTGAACTATGAACAGTCCATCATCGGCCCCGCCACACTGATTCCACTGGAGGCGTACCTGCTGACACGCGAGGAGAAGTATCTGCAGTGCGCCCGGGAGTTTCTGCCGCTGCTGGAAGCGTTCAATGGCCGGCAACCCGACCATCATCTCCACGACATCGGCATCCGGCATTGGGACGGTTTCTGGTTTGGCCGGCAACGCTTATGGGGTGACACGTTCCCGCATTACTGGAGCGCGGTGACCGGCTGGGTGTTTTACCGGTACTGGCAGGCGACCGGCGACGAGTCGTACCGGCAACGTGGCCGCGAGATTCTCCTGAACAACCTCAGCGCCTTCCGTCCCGACGGCAGCGCGTCCTGCGCCTTCATTTACCCCGACGCCGTCAACGGCAACCCGGCTCATTGCTGGGACTCGCTCGCCAACGATCAGGATTGGGCGCTGGTGTTTCTCTTGCAGGCCGCCCGGCTGGACCCCGCATTTGTTAGTGACCGCTGGAGTTGATATTTGTCGCGGTTAAATTCTTGTGCTTGTTGCAATCCCGTCGATACTTTCAATGTCGAGTGGTACACGGAGCTCAACAAGGAGGTCGTGCCTTTTACTACGGCAATAGTGCTGCGACGATTTGGCTGACTTGCCGATTGTCGGCTCGGCCAGCGGTCTTAGTTTGAACGGCTTTCATGACTTTTCCCATTTCGGCGCGCGTGGTGGCGCTAAGTTCGGCGATGGCTTCTTTGACCAGCGCTTCCACCTGGGCCGGCGAGAGTTCTTCTGGCAGGTAGCTCTTTAACACCGTCAGCTCGGCGGCTTCGGTGGCGACGAGGTCGGCGCGGCCGCCTTTCGTAAAACCATCAATTGAATCCTGCCGCTGTTTGATCTGTTTCTTGATCACGCCGGTCACATCGGCATCGGTCAGGCTTTCCTGTTTCTTTTCGATTTTGTGGTATTCAATGGCGGACTTGAGCAGGCGCAAGGTCGAGAGGCGGGCGGCAGCCTTGGCGAGCATGGCTTGTTTCAAATCAGCGTTGATCTTGTCGGTTAACATGCCGGTAAGCTAGGCGAGAAGCCGCCGGCCTGTCAAACCTTTCGCGCGGGGGCGGTTTGTCCTTGCCGGTGGCCAAGCTATCAGTGTAAATGGCCGGCATGGCGAATTTGAAAATTTCGATGATCGGCGCCGGCTCGCCCGGGTTTTCGATGGCGGTGGCAGAAGATTTGGTGCGCTCGAAGGTGCTACGCGAGGCGTCGTTTGTGTTGATGGACGTTGACCCGCAGCGCTTGGCAAAGTCTGAGCAGAATATCCTGGCCATGGCCGCGCGCGAGAAGTCGCCGTTGAAGATTTCGACTACGCTGGATCGCCGGGCGGCGTTGGCCGGTTGCAATTACATTGTCACGGCCTGCGAGACGAAGCGGTTGCCCTATTGGATCAAGGACATCGAAATCCCGCGCCGGCATGGCGTGGCGCAGACGCTCGGCGAGAACGGCGGACCAGGCGGTCAGTTCCACGCGATGCGTAACATCACGATGTTCATGGACATTTGCCGCGACATCCGCCAACTCTGTCCGGACGCGTGGCTGATGAACTTCACTAACCCGATGTCGTATCTCTGCACTTATTTCGAGCGGGCGGGCGGCGTGAACTGGCTTGGATTTTGCCATCAAGTGCATGGCTCATTTGGCGTCGTCGCCGAGATGCTGGGATATGAGCCCGGCGAGTTGGAAGTGATTGCCGGCGGCGTAAATCATTTTAACTGGCTCGTGGACATCCGCCGGCGCGGTTCGAACCGGAGTTTTCTGAAAGAGTTTCTCGAGCAGGTTCGAAAAAGCGATTACTGGCGCAAGAATCGCCCGAACGTGCCGCAGCAGCAGTTCACGCGCGATGTACTCGATATTTTCGGCGCGTATCCGGTGGGGTATGACGATCATTTTGCGGAGTATTTGCCGTGGTTTTATCCACCCGAAGAATGGGAAGCGCGTGGGTATGAGTGGAAAACGGTGGCGCTGAATAAGTGGCTTACGAAACCAGTGACAGCAACACCGATTGATACACTGAGCGCCGTCGAGCCGGATCGGGCGATAGCGAAAGAGAAGCCGCCATTCCCGAAAGACACGACGCATCCGTATTACCGGGAGCGGACGTGTACGGTGATGGAAGCATTTGAGACAAATACGCCGACTTATCTCGATGCGATCAATGTCATCAATCACGGTTCGATTCCGAATTTACCGGCAGACGCCGTGGTGGACATACCGGCGGTAGCAGTCGGCGGCAGGGTGCGCGGAATGCAAGTCGGAGAATTACCGGCGGCGTGTGCGGAGTTGTGCCGCCGGCAAGTGACGCTGCACGAATTAGTCGTGCAAGCAACAATCGCCGGCGACCGGCAACTGGCGTTGCAAGCGATGTGTCTGCAACCGCAGATTCGGTCGCTCACACAAGCCAGTGCGATTTTTGACGAGTTTATAAAAGAATACGCTGCGGAGCTGCCGCAATTCCGGTGACAATCATGAGTAAAAACATTCTGGTATTTGGTGCGCATCCCGACGACGCGGAAACCGGCTGTGGCGGCACAATCTGCCAGTATGTCGCTGAAGGTTGCCGGGTGCACGTGATTCACATGACCTGTTCGAAACCGGTTCGCGCTGATGAATCCCAAGCGGCAGCGAAAATCATGGGCGCGACGGTGGAGGGTTGGGATTTTCCCGACGGCAAGATGGCCGTAGACGCTGCCGGTGTGCAACGCGTTCAAGACAAGATTGCGCAATTCAAGCCGGACTTGGTGTTCGGGCATTGGCCGGTGGATTTTCATCCCGATCATCAAGCCGTCGGCTGTCTTGTCATGCGGGCACTGAATAATCTGGAACTCCAAGGCGCGCCGGCACCGTGGCCGGAGTTGTATTTGTTTCAAGCTGCGGCGGGCTACCAGACTTATCATTTCCATCCAAACGTGTACGTGGATATCGCTGCATACCGGCAGCGCAAACGCGATGCCGCACTCTGCCACGCAAGCGTCAATATTGCGCGGTCGTACCCGATTATCGAAACTTCCAACAAAGCCCACGGCTACGCCAGTGGATTCAGCTACGCGGAAGCGTTTATCCGGGTGGCATTCCGGCGCGGCCGCACGCG
>JBAXAT010000075.1:0-6988 GCA_037142335.1 Verrucomicrobiota bacterium
GCCGTGAAAACCTACACACCGTTCATCTACCAACAATTTTAATGAAACTGCGCGACATCATCCTGATTGCGGTTTTCCTCGTGGCGATCAGTCTGCCGTTCGGCGTGCAACTTGCCGGCAACGCCGGCGGCACTCAGGCGAACGAGAAACGCAAACTCGCGGCATTGCCGGCACTTCCGAAATCGTTCGGTGAACTTTGGAAGTTCCCCGGCAAGTTTACTACATATTATGGTGATAACTTCGGGTTGCGCGCGAAACTGATTCGGCTACACGCGCTGGCAATGTATCGGATTTTCGGCATGTCACCGAGTGACAAGGTGCTGAGCGGTCGCGACGGCTGGTTGTACTACGCCGATGACTCCAGCTTGGAAGATTACCGGTCGCTCACGCCGTTTAAGGTGGCTGAGATGGAAAAATGGCGGCAAGTCTTGGAAGCCCGCCAAGACTGGCTCGCCAAGCGCGGTGCGAAGTTGGTGGTCGTCTTCGCCTGCGACAAGTACGTGATCTATCCGGAGTTCTTACCGGCGGCTTACCGGCGAACTGACATTCCTTATCGGGTTGATGAACTCACGAAGTATCTGGCAAAAAACTCCAAATTAACTGTCGTCGCGCTCCATCAACCGTTGGTCGCGGCCAAGAGTGACCGGCTGTACCACCGGACCGACACACACTGGAATGACCGCGGCGCGTACATTGGATATCGGGAGATTCTATCCGCTATCGGTCAGCAGCCATTGGCATATGCGCCGGTCGAGAAGCAGACCGAAGGGTGGGATTTGGCGCGAATGATGGGGCTGAATGACATCATCAGCGAAGAAGACCGGCAGCTCCAGCTACGCGAACCGCGCCGCGCTAAAATCGTCGAGATTGACCGCGAGGATCCAACTTGGAATGTTGGTCGGGTCGCGCTAAGAATAGACGGCGTATTAGACCGGCCTCTGCCCAAGCTGTTAATGTTCCGAGATTCATTCGGTTCGGCACTTGTGCCGTTCTTGGCAGAGCATTTTGAGCGCAGCCTGTTTCTCTGGCAATACGACTTTGATCCGGCAATTATCGAGAAGGAAAAGCCGGATGTAGTCATTTGGGAGACAACCAGCCGGCGATTCCACTCCACTTGGTTCGAGCCGGTGAATCCACCGTTGCCGTGACGCGCAATTCTGCTACACTGCCGGCCCATGAAGACGCTCGGTGTAATTCCCGCCCGGTATGGCGCACAACGGTTTCCCGGTAAGCCGCTCGCGCTTATCGCTGGCAAACCGCTAGTTCAACGCGTTTATGAGCAAGCTAGGAAAGCACAGCGACTCGATCGGGTCGTGATTGCCACCGATGACACGCGGATTGCTGATGCCGTGAAAAAATTCGGTGGCGAAGTCGTGATGACCTCACCGGCTTGTCCGTCCGGTACTGACCGCGCTGCCGAAGTCGTCCGGCAACTGGACTGTGACCAAGTTGTTAATATTCAGGGCGACGAACCGTTGATGCGGCCAGAAATGATCGACCAACTCGTGGACGGTCTCGCTGACTATGACATGGCGACGTTGGCCCGGTTGATTGAATCTGCGGAGGTGCTGGCGAATCCGAATGTTGTCAAAGTCGTCTTTGCCACCACCGGCAACGCCCTTTATTTTTCCCGACATCCAATTCCATTCGTGCGCGATATCGGTGCGACCGCGCCGCATTTCAAGCACCTTGGTATTTACGCCTACCGGCGCGACTTTTTGTTAAAATTTGTTCAATTGCCGCCGAGCGCATTGGAGAAAACAGAAAAGCTAGAGCAGTTACGGGCGTTGGAAAATGGATTTGCAATCAAAGTTTTGGTCACGCTGTACGATTCGGTCGGCGTTGATGTACCGGCGGATGTAAAAATTGTGGAAGAAATCTTGCGGAAGGCAACATGAAATATATTTTTGTTACCGGCGGTGTAATCAGTTCGCTCGGCAAAGGTTTGACGGCAGCGAGCATCGGGACGCTGCTGGAAGCGCGTGGGTTGAAGGTCACATTGGCGAAGTTTGACCCGTATCTGAATGTTGACCCCGGCACGATGAGCCCGTTCCAGCACGGCGAGGTGTATGTCACCGACGACGGCGCGGAAACTGATCTCGATCTTGGGCATTATGAACGGTTCACGCACGCCACGCTCGGACGGCTTAACAACCTTACCAGTGGCCGCGTGTACGCCAATATCATCGAGAAGGAACGCCGGGGTGATTACCTCGGCAACACGGTGCAGGTCATACCGCATGTCACTAACGAAATCAAAGACCGC
Source organism: Verrucomicrobiota bacterium (assembly GCA_037142335.1). Lineage (GTDB taxonomy): Bacteria > Verrucomicrobiota > Verrucomicrobiia > Palsa-1439 > Palsa-1439 > CAINDI01. The sequence continues at coordinate 2,267 of JBAXAT010000075.1, forward strand.
ATCCGCGCCATTGGGCGCAACAGTAAGGCCGACGTGCTCATCATTGAAATTGGTGGCACTACTGGCGATATCGAAGGCTTGCCGTTCCTCGAAGCTATTCGCGAGTTTGCTCACGAAGCCGGGTCGAAGAACGTGCTGTTCATTCACGTCACACTGGTTCCGTACATCCGCGTTGCCGGTGAAATAAAAACCAAGCCAACCCAGCAGAGCGTCGCCAAACTCCGCGAAATCGGCATCCAACCGCAACTACTTGTCTGTCGTAGTGAGAAGCCGCTTGATGCCAGTGTCCGCGAGAAAATTGCGCTCTACTGCAACGTTCCAGTGGAGTGTGTCATCCAAGAGCTTGATGTAGCCCATTCCATTTACGAAGTACCGATTGACCTCCAGAAAGAGCGTGTTGATGCCATCGTCTGCCGGCATCTCAGCTTGAAAACAAAGTCGGCCGATATGCGTGATTGGAAACACATGCTCCGCCGCCTCATCGCGCCGCGTCACAGTTGCCGGATTGCCGTCGTCGGTAAATACATCGGTCTCCAAGACGCCTATAAGAGTCTATACGAAGCCCTCAAACATGCCGGCGGCGCCAACAACACCGCCGTTGAAATCATTCGCGTGGACGCCGAGTTACTCGAACAAGATGGCGCTGCCAAACACCTCCGCACCATGGACGGCATCCTCGTCCCCGGCGGATTTGGCAATCGTGGCATTGAAGGTAAAATTGCAGCCGCCCGGTACGCCCGCGAGAAAAAAATTCCGTACTTCGGTATCTGTCTTGGCATGCAAATCGCCGTCATCGAATTTGCTCGTCACGTTTGTAAGCTCAACGGCGCCAATTCTGCCGAATTCGACCTCAAGTCACCGCATCCTGTTATCTGTTTAATTGATGACCAACAGCGGGTCGTCAACAAAGGTGGCACAATGCGGTTAGGTGCGAAGCCTTGCCAGCTCAAGTCCGGCACGCATTGCCGGCGGCTCTATAAGGCCAATCTCATTAGCGAGCGCCACCGGCACCGGTACGAGTTCAATAATATCTACCGCGATCAACTCAGCCGTGCCGGTCTCAAGGTTGCCGGGTTATACGTCGAGAAAGATTTGGTGGAACTCATCGAGGTGCCGGCACACCCATACTTTGTCGCCTGCCAATTTCATCCTGAATTCAAGAGTCGTCCACACACCGCGCACCCGCTTTTCCGAGGCTTCATCGCCGCCGCGTTGCGCCAGGCTAAGTTGTAAACGCAATAGCGCCCAACTTGCTCGGCAGTGAATGTTAGGATGAGCGATTAAGACGATGACTAACGAACACCCGACTCAAATGAGTCTGAATTCTCGAATGCTTCTGGAGTTAGTGTTGGAGAGGTTTCCCGATACGCCGCGTAAACGCGCGAAGGAATGGATTCTCGCCGGACGCTTCAGCATTGGCGGGACCGTAATGCGCAAACCGAACCAGATGGTGCCCAATTCTGCCGGCGCGCTGGAGTTGCATGGCAAACGGCTTGGGACGTTGACGCTCGACGAGGAATGGCCGATTCACCCCCGGCTAAGTCTAGTGTATCTTGACGCATCACTGGCAATTGTCAACAAAGGTGCCGGGCTCCTTTCTGTGCCGGCTCCAATCTCCGACCTGTCGGCATTGAGTATTCTCGCAGATTTTTTAGCCGGTAAGTTACGCGGACTTGGCCAACGGACCGCTGAACGGCGATTGCCGGCGGCGTTTCGTCAGTTACATCCATTAACGGTACATCGTCTGGATCAGTTCACCACCGGCGTGTTGTGTCTAGCGATGAGCCCAACTGCGCGCGTGGCGCTAATCGAACAATTTGCGGCGCATACGGCGGCCCGGCAATACGTGGCATTCGTGGACGGGAGACCCAAGACGCCAAGTGGTACGTGGCGGCAGTGGCTACGCTTTGACAACGAAGCGCTCCGGCAGCACGTCTTCGTCTCTCAGCCGATTGGAGCCGATGCGGTGGAAGCAATCACGCACTACGAAGTGCTCAGTGAATTTTCTATTCGGCCGACCGGTCGTGTAGTTTCCAAGATGCGCTTCAAGCTGGAAACGGGGCGCACACACCAGATTCGGGCGCAGGCGGCCTTCGTCGGATTGCCATTGATTGGCGACCGGACATATCATCCATTATATCACGCGTCGAAACGTGAACACGCCGTAGTGCCAATTGAATGTGAACGGCAGGCATTGCACGCGGAGACATTGGAACTGACGCATCCGGTCAGCGGTGCACGCCGGCAATGGTCGGCACCGATTCCAGCCGATTTGCAGCAACTCGAACGCACGCTCGTAGTGCAGACTTACCGTCGGTAATCACGAGTTGGGTGGTCGATGGGCAAGGCAGTGTCGGGAGTTGCAAAATCAGTTTTGTGTGGAAAGACGTGAATCAAAGTGAGTCATGATGGCGCAGATGTCACACTTAGTGAGTCACTAGCTGGCTGGATATAAGACACAATACCGGTAGTGGGATTCGGTTGGAGAGGTTTATCACTCTTTATATAAAGCACTTAGTCGTTTACAAGAATAGTTGGCACGGGGTTAGCTGATTAGCTAACTGAGGAATTTATATGGCAAAAGTACTTGGAATTGATTTAGGCACGACAAACTCATGTATGGCGGTCGTCGAAGGCGGCGAACCGGTGGTGGTTCCGAACGCAGAAGGCGGACGGACGACACCATCGATTGTTGCGTTCACAAAATCAGGTGAACGGCTTGTCGGTCAGGCGGCAAAGCGGCAAGGCGTTGTCAACCCGAGGAATACCGTTTATTCGATTAAGCGGTTTATGGGGCGGAAATTTGAAGAAGTGGAGATGGAACGTAAGCGCGTGCCCTACGATGTGGTGCGCGCCGCCAATGGCGACGCAGCTGTCAAAGTTGTGGTAAACGGCGAGACGCAGACCTATACCCCGCCGGAAATTTCAGCCATGATTTTGGCGAAGATGAAAGCCGACGCGGAAGCTTATCTCGGTGAGAAAATTGAAAAGGCTGTGATTACCGTGCCGGCTTATTTCAATGATTCCCAGCGGCAGGCCACCAAGGATGCCGGTAAGATTGCCGGGTTGGATGTCATTCGGATTATCAATGAGCCGACGGCGTCTTCTCTGGCATATGGCTTGGACAAGAAAAAAGACGAACACATTGCGGTATACGATCTTGGCGGTGGCACGTTTGATATTTCGGTGTTGAACATCGGCGATGGAGTGTTTGAAGTGTTGGCCACCAATGGCGACACACACCTCGGTGGTGACGATTTTGACGAACACGTGATGAACTGGATCATTGACGATTTCAAGAAAGAGACCGGCGTGGACCTGAAGAAGCAGGCGGATGCTCTTCAACGCATCAAGGAAGAATCTGAGAAGGCGAAAATCGCTTTGTCCAGTGCGATGGAATACGAGATTAATCTCCCATTCGTTACTGCCGACGCGACCGGTCCGAAGCATATTGTTAAGAAACTCACCCGCGCCAAGCTCGAACAGCTGTGCGATGAGTTGATTGACCGGACGATTAAGCCGGTGGAAGCCTGTTTGCGCGATGGCAAGATTGATATGAGCAAGGTGGATGAGTTGGTGCTCGTCGGTGGTATGACCCGGATGCCGAAAGTGATTGAGGTTGCCGGTAAGCTCATCGGCAAAGCGCCACATCAAGGCGTGAACCCAGACGAAGTTGTAGCGGTTGGAGCGGCCATTCAAGGCGGGGTTCTTACCGGCCAAGTTAAGCAGGACATCGTACTGCTCGACGTGACGCCATTGTCGCTCGGCATCGAAACTCTCGGCAACGTGTTCACCACGTTGATTTCGCGCAACACGACAATTCCAACGCGCAAGAGTGAAATTTTTTCGACTGCCGGCGACAGCCAGACGAGCGTCGAAGTGCACGTGCTTCAGGGTGAACGCTCGATGGCGCGCGACAACAAGACGATTGGAAAATTTCATCTCACCGAAATCCCGCCGGCACCGCGCGGCGTGCCGCAGATTGAAGTGACGTTTGACATTGATGCCAACGGCATTCTGCACGTTTCCGCGAAAGACCTCGGAACCGGTAAGTCACAAAAGATTACGATTACCGCTTCATCTGGTTTGTCAAAGGATGAAGTCGAGAAGATGCGCCAGGAAGCTGAAGCGCACGCCGACGAAGACAAACAAATCCGCGAGAAAGTGGAAGTCACGAACCGGTGCGATGCTCGCGTCTACGAGACTGAGAAGTTGATGAAGGAGCACAAAGAAATTATCACTGACGAACAGAAAGCGAAACTGGAAGTCGCCATTGAAGCGGTCAAGGGTGCGCTTAAACAGGATGATTTGGCGGCGATGAAGAGTTCGGAAGAAAAATTGACTGAAGTGTGGCACGCGGTTTCATCAGATATTTATGCCAAGGCGCGCGAGAAGAGTTCGACCGCCGGCGCGCAGCAGCAACCACCGCAGGATGCCGGCGCACAGTCAGGTGACGGCGCGAAGCAAGAAAAGAAGACCGGCGACGTCGTGGATGCAGATTTCGAAGTGGTGGACGACGATAAGAAGAAATAAGTCGGTTCGGCCATTTCGGGAACCTCTAACCAGAACCAACAACCAAAGGAGTCAGTCACATGAGTGTAAAACCATTGGGCGATCGGGTGCTTGTGCAACCCATCGAACAAGACGAAGTAAAAAAAGGCGGGATTATCATCCCGGACACCGCGAAAGAAAAGCCACAGGAAGGTAAGATTGTGGCCGTTG
>JBAXAT010000076.1:0-6979 GCA_037142335.1 Verrucomicrobiota bacterium
TCAGCGCGGAACGGGCTACGATGTCTTACCGGCAATCGAGAGAATGATTCACTACGGCGAACTCGAGCAGTTACCGGAAATTAGTGCACATACCGCCAACCCGTCAGCCCGACTGAAAATGGAAAATGCAATCGCCGCGATTAAGCAACAATGGGCTGCGCGTAAACCTATCAAAAAAGCCGAAAGACATTGAGGGCTAGGCGAGATGTTCCTAATTGTTGTGTAAATATTATCTAACTCTTCAGTGGTGAGGGTGGGGTAGGCTGGCAGCGTGACCACCCCCGTGCTGCATCCCCATACCCCTCCGCTAACTACCCTATTTTTAGTAATTGACTAGGCCTAATGACCAGCCTTGTCATAAAAGCAATCAGGGCTTTCCGTCGTACATGACGAAAAGCCTTGATTCTATTGGGGAAAAGTTGGCTCCCCGGGCAGGGCTCGAACCTGCAACCTAGTGATTAACAGTCACTCGCTCCACCATTGAGCTACCGGGGAAACCGAAAGTAACGTGCTTTATATATTCGGTATTCCGAGTCCCGTCAACTCCCGGCGTGTCTTCCGGAAACTTTTGTGTTGAATGGCGTGCAGTCCGGCCGCACGCGCCGCAGCAACGTTGGCCGGTAAGTCGTCAATGAAAACGGCGCGCTCGGCGACAATACCAAATCGCTGTACCATCAATTCATAAATCCGCCGGTCAGGTTTCATTAATCCAACTGCATACGACAGAATATGTCCGTCAAAATCCTTTAGCAATGGATACCGGGCAAAAACAAACTCAATGTGTTGGGGGATTGTATTCGACAAGATAAACCGCCGGTAAGAACCCTTGAGCATCTGACTCAATCGCAGCATCGCGTCGTCAAGCGTAAAGATGTTTGAAAAAATCTCGTCAAACTCCACTTGCGTGCCGGTAAACCGTAAATCGCGTGCGACGATTTCAAAAAACTGCTGCGCCGTCAGTTGTCCGACTTCCAACTGCGTCAGAAATGGTGTCGTGACAAAATAATCTTCCAGCTCCCGCCGACTGCAACTAGTGCATTTGCACATCCGCTTGCGGGCAATGCCCCAGTCGAACGGCAATAGCACGTTACCGAGATCAAAGATAACAGTTTCCACCGGGTTCATAACCGCGCCAGCACCTCGACGGCGGCGGCGTGCGCTGCGCGCATTGCTAGGCCAACCGCTACAAACCCGTGACCACGCATCACGACGAAATTACCGGCACCCAGCGCTTGTACGGTTTCTGTCGCCATTGCCGGCGTGCCGTAAGGAACTTCGTGCGTGGTAATGGCCACGCTGGTCAGCTGCAATGCCGGCGCGTAGTGGCCGTGAAAAACCGCATTCACATCCGGGCGCGCCGCGTAGATCGCGGCGTGCATCCGGCATTCGCTGGACGGTTCGCGCGTGCCGGCCACGCGGACTTCTTTTTCATCCACGCCGATCACTTCCACAAAATCGTTGATTGTCAGAGTGACTGGATCGGTACCGGTGGGGGTGATGATGAAGCCGCCGCCGGTCCTAAAACTCAGGTTGCCGGTCGCTTTTGCAATCCAACCGGCTTGCGCCCATTGCCGACACCAAGCGAGCAGGGCGCCGGTGCTGGCATCAGTCGGTGGCGTTTTACGGACGAAGATGGTTTGGAATTTTGTGCCGACGTAGACTTCAGCCATTGCTGGCCTTCCGCATTTGGTTGGGCTTGAAAATACCGCGTTCGGTGATGATGCCGGTCAGATACTTGGCCGGCGTGACATCAAATGCCGGGTTGCCGGCGCGCGCACCTGGCGCAGTAATTCTTTTACCGGCGAGGAATAAAACTTCATTTTCGTCGCGCTCCTCAATCGGAATGTTGTCGCCGGTGGGACACCGTAGATCAATCGTCGAACTCGGCGCGGCGACGTAAAATGGGATGCCATTCTCTTTCGCGAGCACGGCTTTTTCGTAGGTGCCAATTTTGTTAGCGACATCGCCGTTGGCGGCGATTCGATCGGCACCGACGATACAGAAATCAACCTCGCCGCGCCGCATATAAAACCCGGCGGCGTTGTCGGCAATGACTTTGTGTGGGACGCGTTCTTGAAGTAGCTCCCAACTGGTGAGGTGCGCGCCTTGGCAACGGGGCCGGGTTTCGTCCACCCAGACGAACACGTTGCGTTTTTTGCGGTGCGCGAGGTAAATCGGCGCGGTGGCACTGCCCCAGTCCACGATGGCTAGCCAGCCGGCGTTGCAATGGGTGAGGACGCGTGTGCCGCGTTTGAAGAGCGGCAAGCCGACGGCGGCAAGCCGTTGCATTCGCGTCACGTATTCGTCGGTGATCCGGTTGGCTTCGGCCACAGCGGCGCGCGCGTTGCCGGCAGCGACAAGGACGCGGTCGAGTGCGTGTTTCAAATCCACAGCCGTCGGTCGCGTGGTGACGAGCGTGGTGTAGGCCTTGGCGATGTATTCGGACGACGAGTCTTCGAGAAATGCTTGAGCCATGCCGAATGCCGCAGTCGCGCCGATGGTACCGGCACCGCGGATGGTCATGTTGCGGATGGCTTCGGCTGTTTCCCGGTGATTGCGGAGGCGTAAGAGTTTGAATTTGTGCGGCAGCAAACGTTGGTCAATGACGACGACTTGCCGGCCTTCCATCCAAACCGCGCGATAATTCTTGCCCTTAACTTTCATAATTTTCGGCGCCCCTCCAAGGCGCGAGTGAGTGTGATTTCATCAGCGGCTTCAAGCGCGCTGCCGGCCGGCAAGCCGAGACCAATGCGAGTGACCGGCACGCCGAGCGGTTGGAGTTGCTCGGCGATGTAATGCACGGTGGCATCGCTTTCGACTTCCGCGCCGAGTGCGAGAACGACTTCGGTCGGCTTCTCCAACTGGACTCGCTCGATGAGCGCGGCGATGCGGAGTTGTTCCGGACCGATGCCGCTGAGCGGCGAGATGCGTCCCATCAATGCGTGATAAACGCCGGTAAAGCTGCCGGTGCGTTCGAGCGACAAAATATCATTCGGACCTTCGACGACACAGATGGTGGATTGGTCCCGGCGTGTGCCGGCGCAAATTTCGCAGAGATCGAGTTCGGTGTAGTTGCCGCACCGTGAGCAGTTATGGATTTTGGATTGAGTTTCAAGAATCGCTTGCGCCAAGTTCCGGCTGGTCTCAGGACTGGCTTTCAGGAGGTGCAACGCAATGCGCTCGGCGCTGCGTTTGCCGATGCCCGGCAATTTCGCCACAAGCGTGATTAGGTTTTGAACAGGACGCGGATAATCCACAACGTGCTTCTACCTGTTCCCGTTCACGAAGGCAAGCGGGTGTTGGTCAGCGGCGGTCGGCGGTCGGAGTGACAGCCGGGGCGGGATAAGTCGGGATCACCAAGACCGGTATCGCGCGCGGTGCAGGAGCCGGTTCTGACGGGCGTTGGCCGACGACGAGTTTGACTTCTTGTGTGGTGCCGGCGCGCAACACGGCAATGCTCACAGTTTCACCGCTGCGCCGGTAAAACATGGTGTTGAGGATGTCGGCGGAGCGATGGATGTCGTTAGTGGCGATGCTTAGTAAAATATCGCGTTCCTGAAACCCGGCGGTGGCGGCGGGCGTGTTCGAGAAGATTTCACGAACGAACACTTCCCATTGCGGCGAGCCGGCGGATGTATTTGTAAACTGGTGCTCAGAAACATCGAGACCAACCCACGGGTATTGCGGCGTGCCGTGGTTGATAATATCGGCGCAGATTTTTTTTACGGCGTTGACCGGTAGCCCGTAGCATTGGTCGTCACCATGTGCGGCAACGACGAGACCGATGACCTCGCCACGGGCGTTTAACATTGGTCCGCCGCCTTGGCCCGGACTGAGGCGGCAGCCAGCGCGGATGTGGTTCACTGGAAAAACCCGTCGGCCACAACTGATGTCTAGACCGGCTACAAACCCGACCACCGGCGCGCTTGGTAGTTCGTATGGAAATCCAATTGCCACGATAATTGATCCAGCTCGCAAAGTATCCGAATTGCCCAGTGGTAAAAATGGAGTCGGCTGGCCAGCGTCGAGTTGGAGTAGTGCGATGTTTGTCAGTGGATCGCGGCCAAGCAACCGGGCGGTCAGTCGCCGGCCGTGCCAGTCAGTCCAGATTTTATCGGCGTCCTCGACCAACGTGCTGGCTGTGACAAAGCGGCCGTCCGAATCAATAAAAAATCCAGAACTGACTCGGTGCGATGGGCCGAATGTTGCGCGCGCCGGGTCGGTCGTGCCTTCGGCGTGGATGCGGATTACCGCATCTTGCGAACGTTGGTAAAGGCCGGCAACTTCGGCGTCCATTGCTTCAAGTTCGGAGGCGGCTTGTCCAGTTCGCAGCGACATTACGAGCAGACAAGTAGCGACCGCAAGGTTGCGCCGGTTAAAAATGAATACTGGCCACATCATAGCTGGCGGGAGCTGCGGCAATGCGGTCGAGTACGTAACGTGGCGTGTGGAAATCGGCCTGCGCCACTGTCAATAAGGAGGACGGTGCATCCACGGCCGACGGCACCGCGGCAAGTCTGTGAGGTACAGTAATGTTGGAGGCGTTTGGGTGTTCCACACGGGACGTCAAGCCTGAACCACGCAAGAGCAATGCGACAACAAACGCGGCCCCGAGAGCCGGTGCAAATCCCGACCGGAGTGCGACTAACGGATCAAAAGCGAAGCGGTCGCTGAGTTGTTTCCAGAAAGTCGGACGCGGTGCGTTGGCTTCCGCCAGCCGTTTGTGAAAGTCACTAAGGAAATTGGTAAAGTAGCTGGGGCCGGGAGTTTCGTGGCGTTTGACGGCAAGCAATTGCTGGAGTTGTCGGTCGCGTTGTTGAAAAACACGGCAATCGGAACATTCAGCGACATGGCGCTGAATGTCGCGCGCGACGGACTCAGTGAGACGCCCGTCGGCGAGGTCGTGTAGTAATTGTTTTGTTTGGCGGCAATTCATTTCGTTCTATTACAAATAATCTGCAAGTAATCCCTGCAACTGCTGGCGCGCGTAAAACAACCGCGAGCGTACCGTTCCCTCGGAGCAGTGTAATGCTTTGCCGATATCGGCATGTGTCAAGCCTTGCACGTCGTGCATAACTACGACAGCTCTATGGTCTTCTGACAATTTCTGGAGCGCGGCGTTCAATTTTTCCTGTAACTCGTTCAGGCCGACTTCCCGTCGTGGTGTAACGTGGGACATCAATTCAACAAAATCGGGGTCCGATTGGATGTGGTTGTCGATGTCGTCGAGGCTAAATTGTTGCCGGTTCTTGCCGCGCTTGAGGTGGTTCAGCGTGCGGTTTACGGCAATCCGGTAGATCCAAGTATAGAAGCTCGATTCGCGCTTGAAACTGCGAATGCTAGTAAAGGCTTTGATAAAGGCGTCCTGGACGAGGTCGTTGGCGTCGGCGTGATTGCTGGTCATGTGGTACACCGTGGCGTAAAGCCGTTCCTTGTACCGTTCCACAAGGAAATCAAAGGCCCCATGGTCACCATCTTGTACGCGGGCAACGAGTGTTTCGTCGGCAGTCTGTGACAGGTCGACAACTTGCTCGGCTTGCCGGGCTTCAGCAATCGAACCGGTGCGGCGGTTGAGCTTGTCGGCCAGTTTTTGTAACGTGGTCATACCGGTACTTCAGTCCGTAGGAGTCGGCTCGTCTTACTGGCAATGCGGTCGAGTAGGGCTGCTAAAGTTTTGGTGTAAATATTGTCCGGCAGGTCCGCTAGCTGGTTGCCAGCACGGGTAATATATTTTTCGACGGTTGCTAGCGATTCGGCCAATATTCCGTTGTCGGCGGCGAGTAGAAATAGCTGGGCGCGTTCCTCGGCATTGCCGCGAAAAATCATTTCTGTGATTTCCGCCCGGCGGTTAGCCGCGGTATGCTCAAGCAATAAAAGCCACGGTAATGTGAGCTTGCCGGTTCTCATATCCGTGCCCAGCGACTTGCCGGCCTGGCCTTCCTGTCCAAAGATGTCCACGCAATCGTCATAAATCTGATAGGCGATACCGAATTGGCTGCCAAATTCATGTAGCACTTTGACAAGTGGCGCGGGCGCGGTGTTCAGATCGGCACCCAGCTCGGCGCTGACGGCGAACAGTACACCCGTTTTCATGCCAATGATTTCGAGGTAGCTGTTGATGGTCAGTTGCGGGTCATACCGGCGTTGGGTTTGAAGGATTTCGCCGGTACACACGACTTTCGTCGCCATGCCAATTTTTCGGCAAACTGTCGGGGTTGGGTAAGTGGCCGCCAGATGAAGCGCATTAGCGAATAGGCCGTCGCCGAGTAGGATACTAATTTTATTGCCCCACTTGGTATTTGTCGTTGGCAGGCCGTGGCGCAGAACGGCTTCGTCTAAAATATCGTCATGTACCAACGTGCCGAGGTGGATCAATTCGACGATGACACCCAGACGGATGTGTTCCTCGGCGATTCGACCGGTGGCGCCGCCGGCGAGCAATGCGAGCGCCGGGCGTAGGTGCTTGCCGGTTGTGCCGAGCACGTGCGTTAGGTATTCGCCCAAGGCGGGATCAAAGGCCCGCGCTTGCTCGGTCAATGCCGTTGTCACTTGGGCCATTGGTCCGGCAATCGGCAAAAACAAGCGCGACCACGCCCCGGTCTCATGGGGTTGTAAGTTGTCAGTTCTCACGCTGATACCAACAAGGATACGGTTGGTATTGCGGAGTGTCAATCTTGAAGCCGTGTCAGGCTTGTCGACTCAATGTAAATCAGCAACATCAGCGGTGAAGTAGGCAGTTAAGTCGTCTGGCAGTCGTGGAACGTCCATGGGAATGCCGCCGTGACGCATGGAATGCGCAGCGAGACAGCCGGCGGCCACGCTGTAGCGGGCGGCAATGGGCGAGGTGGTTACTTTGCCGCCGGTCCGGATGTAGCGGACGAATTCAGCGACGATGCTCGGATCGGCGCCGCCGTGGCCACCGCCGACGGCGGGGATGTAATGCTGCTCATCGCCATATGGGTTGTAATATTTCTTACGG
>JBAXAT010000077.1:0-6965 GCA_037142335.1 Verrucomicrobiota bacterium
TGCTTGCCGATGAGTTGCTGACCGAGTGGCGATTCCGGCGCGATAACGAGGACTTCGGTTCCGTTGTGTTTAATCTCCAATCCACCGCGATTGGGGCCAATGAAATAAAGGTCGCGGGCGCCGTGCGATTCCAATTCAACCAACGCCGACAAGTCAATCGGATCTGCCGGAGCGAATTTCTGGAGCGTGAGCGTCTGGTACGCCGCCAACGCAGCTTCGGTCTCCGTTGCCAAGCGCGCCTGCGAACTGGCGAGATACGCGGTCTCTAGTCCGCGCGTGTCGTATTGGTCTTCGGCTTTGCTCTGCTCGTCGGAAGCATCGGCGTGCATATTTGCTGAGGCACCGGCCAAACTTTCCAATTCTAGACCGAGTTGCTTAATGACTTGCTGAACAATGGTGTGCTTGGTGATCATACTGATAATTTCCCCTTAAAGTTTTTCGCAGCAGCAGCGACATCCGCACCATTCAGAATTGCCGAGACAACTGCGATGCGCGTTGCGCCGGCGGCAAGCACCGCGTCCAAGTTTTGCAACGTGATACCACCAATAGCGAAAAACGGAATCGCGATTTGCCCGGTCACTTCTTTCACTAATTCCAGACCGACCGGTTTCACACCGGGTTTTGTACCAGTGGCAAACACTGGGCCAACGCCGATGTAATCCGCGTCATCGCGTTCGGCTTGCCGGGCTTGCGCCAGCGAGTGCGTGCTGATTCCGACAATGCGCAAATCTTTCAGCCGGTCACGCGTCAGGCCGGCGAAATCTTCTTGGCCGAGATGCACACCGGCGGCACCGGTTTCGCGTGCGGCGGCAATGTCGTCGTTCACAATCACCGGCACGTCCTGCGCAGCATTGACAACGGCGCGAGCAAGTTCGACGCGCTGCGCGTGCGATAGTTCCTTGGCGCGGACTTGAATGATGTCCACGCCGCCGGCAATCAGGGCTTGCGCCAGTTCGGCCGGATCGCGACCGGCCAAGTAGCCGGTATCAATGAAGCCGTAGAGACAGCAGGCTGTGATGGAACGCTTCGTCATGACCGGTACGATAGCAGAGCCGGCACGGCGAACAAGCCGGCAATCGGCGGTGTGTCATTCTGAGCGAAGCGAAGCAGAGTCCTACGAGACACGGTTCTCCGCAAAATCTCACCCGGAAACGACTGAGACCCTTCGCTACGCTCAGGGTGACAACTTTTGGTGGCGCAACCGTCCCGGTTGCGACTGTTCAATGACCGCAAGCGGGACGCTTGCACCACTACCAGATTCTCCGACAACCTTGACACTGTCATGGCGCGGATATTGGTGTGGGCAATCAAGTTCTACAAAGATTACCTATCCCGGCACGTTAGGACGTCCTGTATCTACACGCCGTCTTGTTCCGAATATGGCATAGAAGCAATCAGAAGACATGGAGCGTGCAGGGGGTTGAAGATGGCGATAGCGCGTTTGTTGCGCTGCACACCATCCCACGGAGGCGGGGATGACCCCGCTGATTAGAAAGGCCAATCAATTCAGTGCAACGAATGGCCGCGCCATCGCTGACTTCGTTGTGACTGAATTGCCGGTTAGGCTTTCGCGATTTTGACCGCTTTCAACCGACCGATCTTCGGCAGGTCGCCGACAATCGGTTTGGCGTAGGCGATGAAGGCCGGCGTTACATCATTGCCGTCTTTGTTGATGAACTCGTCGGGCATGTGCCGGGTTTCTTTGGCGACGTTCTTCAACTCGGTGCGCTCGATCCAGACCTGATATTTCTTGCCGGGCTTGCGCTTGATCGCGGTACTGCCGTTGGCGAATTTGCCGCCGGTGGCAAATTTTACCGCAGACACACCGGCGAGCCGGGCTTCCTTGGCGTCATTGGCGCTGACTACACCGGCAAAAGAACGCTGGAGGTAGCCGAAGGTGTCGGCGCGGACGCGGCTGATTTCCGCTTTATCTTTAATTTCCTTGGCGAGCACGTCACCGAGGGCGCCGCTGCCGGAGAGTTGAACATTTCCGTGACTATCAACTTCCTTGGTGAACTTGGCGGCGATGGCGACGCCTTGTGCATCGGAAATGCCTTCACTGACCGCGACGAGGCAACGCTTGTATTTGGCGTAAACGGCTTTCACGTCGGTGACAAACTTTTCGAGCGTGAATGGCCGTTCCGGCAAGTAGATGAGGTGCGGACCGTCATCTGGAAACTGGCGCGCCAGTGCGGCGGCGGCGGTGAGGAAGCCGGCGTGGCGGCCCATGATGATATTGATTTTGACGCCCGGTAAGGCGCGGTTGTCGAGGTTGTCGCCCATGAACGCTTGCGCGACGAACTTCGCAGCGCTGCCGAAGCCGGGGGTGTGGTCGTTCTCGCGGAGGTCGTTGTCGATGGTTTTGCAGATGTGGAAGCACTTCATGACATAGCCTTCCGACTGCGCTTCTTCGTTGATGATGTGGGTGGTCTCGGCGGAATCATTGCCACCGATGTAGAAGAAGTACCGGATGTTGTATTTCCGGAGAACCTGGAAAACCTTGACGCAATCTTCCGGGGTCGGTTTTTTGCGGACGGAGCCGAGCGCGGAGGATGGCGTGCCGGCGACGAGTTCAAGGTTGGCCGTGGTTTCTTTGCCAAGGTCACAGAGGTTCTCTTCGAGAATTCCCTTAAGACCGTGAAGCGAGCCGAAGATTTTTTTGATTTCTTTGTGCTTCTTCGCTTCGAGGACCGCGCCGACGAGGCTCTGGTTGATCACGACGGTCGGGCCGCCGCTTTGGGCGATGAGCATGTTGCCGATTAATTTTTCTGTTGCCATTTTGGATGTTTCTTTGGGTTGCGCACGAGGGAACCGGCGTGAGACTCCGCGGCAACTCGTGCGTGATGAACTCTTGCCAAACTGCCGGACAAATGAAAAGAATTATTTGCGATCGTCGCCGGTTTTTTCCGTGACCAACGGCTGAGCGGTCATCAGTCGTTCGATGAACGCGGTGGAATAGCGGCCGCGGCGGAAGTTCGGGTCTTTGATAATGATCTTGTGCAATGGAATCGTTGTCTTGATACCGCGAATGATGAATTCATCTAATGCCCGGCTCATCCGATCCAACGCAGTTTTCCGGTCGGGGCCATAGCAGATTAACTTGGCCAGCATCGAATCGTAGTACGACGGAATCGTGTAGCCACTGTAGACGTGTTTATCTACGCGAACACCCAAGCCGCCGGGCACATGCATGAATTCGATCTTACCGGGGCAGGGTTGGAAATTATTAAACGGATCCTCAGCGTTAATCCGACATTCGATGGCGTGTTTCGTGAACTGAATGTCTTTCTGGGTGTAACCGAGTTCCTCACCGGCCGCGATGCGGATTTGCTCCTTCACGAGATCAATGCCGGTAACCTCTTCGGTAATCGGATGCTCGACTTGAATCCGCGTGTTCATCTCAATGAAGTAGAATTCCCTTTTCTCTTCATTGTAGAGAAATTCAATGGTACCGGCATTCACATAGCCGACAGCCTCGGCGGCTTTGACGGCGGCCTTACCCATTTTCTTGCGCATATCACTAGGCAAGCCCGGTGACGGCGACTCTTCAACAAGTTTTTGATGCCGGCGCTGCAAACTGCAATCGCGCTCGCCAAGATGCACGGTGTGGCCTTTGCGGTCGGCCAAAATTTGAAATTCGATGTGCCGGGGATTCTCAATATATTTCTCGAGATAAACCACGGCGTTGTTAAACGCGCGGTCGGCTTCCGTCTTGGCAGTGTGAAAACCTTTTACCAACGACGGGTCGTTGTGCGCTACGCGCATCCCGCGTCCGCCACCACCGCCGGCCGCTTTGACAATGACCGGATAACCAATCCGCCGGGCAATCTTGAGCGCGTCCTCTTCCTTTTCCACCGGGCCGTCGCTGCCGGGAACAATCGGCACGCCGGCTTTACGCATTGTGGTTCGCGCCGCAATCTTGTCACCCATCGCGCGGATGGCACTGCTCGGCGGGCCGATGAATTTGATATTGCAGTTTTCGCAGACCTCAGCGAAATGTGCATTCTCTGCCAGAAAGCCATAGCCAGGATGAATCGCCTCCACGTCGGAAATTTCCGCTGCACTGATAATCCGGTCAATCTTGAGGTAGCTTTCTGAACTGGGTGCCTTGCCGATACAGATGGCTTCGTCAGCCAGTTGGACGTGAAATGAATTGGCATCGGCTTCCGAATAAACCGCCACACTGCGAATGCCGAGCTCTTTGCAAGCACGGATAACACGCACCGCAATTTCACCGCGATTGGCAATCAGAATCTTGTCAAACATACGTGCTAAACCAGCTGGAAATTATTTCGCGCGGATCGCAAACAGTTTTTGGCCAAATTCGACAGGCTTGGCGTTTTCAACAAGGCATTCGACAATGACGCCTTTCAACTCGGCCTTGATTTCATTCATCACCTTCATCGCCTCGATGATGCAGACCACCGATTCTTCCTCAATATTCTTACCGGGTTCAGTATACGGCGCCGCATCCGGCGTGGATGACCGATAAAACGTGCCGACCATCGGCGAGGTGATGTATTTGATGTCGGCGGGAGCCGCCGCAGGTGCTGCCGGTGTTGCCGCTGCCGCGACTTGGGCTGGCACGGTCGCCGCCACTGGCGCCGGTGTCACCGGCGTAATCGTGACCGCCGGCTGAAAACCTTCGGGACCGCGTTTGATGCGAATCTTGAGGCCATCGTTTTCCATCGAGAACTCGGACAGGTCGTTCTCCTTCATCAGTTCCACAATGGCTTTGATTTGATCTAGTTCCATGGCTCCTTTCTTGTAATCCGACCGTTAGCCCACTCGCTAAGCAACCAACGGTCAGCGCCGTTTATCAATCGGCTGAGAATTTAACAAACCAGCCGGCACCTGTCGAATCTTTTCCTCAATCGCGGCCAATTCCGTCCGGTAACGTTCCTGCATCGGATTCAATCCCACCGCGATCTGCAACTGCTCCACCGCTTCCACTTCCCGGCCAGCGACCATCAGCAAGGCCCGGGCGAATCGCCAATGATACGCCGCCCGGTATGGATCGGTGCCGACCGCCGCCCGGTAAAACTCCACAGCCTCAGCCGCGTGGCCTTGTTGGAACGCCAAGTCACCAGCCAACAACTGATAGCGTGGATTGACTGGATTAAATCCGATGGCTTGCCGGGCGGACGCCGTCGCCGCCACTGGGTCTGAGCCGGCCAATCTTTGCGTCCGTGCATTGCAAAAATCCGCCAGCAACGACCGGCCAGCCAACCACGCCACCACTACGCCGAGTGCAATCCCGGCCGTTCCGCGCGCCAACCGCGCCGGACGCCTTGCCGGCCGGTCAGGCACCGGTTTCAAACCTTGTAACACACCCAACATCAAAAACGCCGGCACCGCCACGCCCGGCACATACAAATCAAAATCCAAAAAACCATGCACCACCCAGCCCGTCGTCGCCGCCAACACCGCCACGCCGGCCACATCCCCGCCCTGTCGCCGGGCAAGCTTAAACCCATCTCTAACTGCCACCAACCACAACAACGCAAACACCACCGCGCCGGCCACGCCCGAATCGCTCCCCATCTGGAGATAACTGTTGTGAACGAGCTGCGCTTCCTCGGTCGTCGCCGTTTTATATTTTGGGTAAATGGAACCGAACGTCCCCGGCCCAGTGCCCAGCCACGGATGATCCCGCGCAATCGCCACCGCCCCGCGCCAATAATCGCCCCGCGCCGACGCGCTCGCCAAGCCGTGCCGGATCAAGCCCATCTGTTGCGCCGTCACAAACACAACGGCAATGACCGCAACCGCCGCCAGCGTCAACCACGCCCGTCGCGACGCCGCCACCAAGCCAGATACGACCATCACCGCAAACGCAATGAACCCGCCCCGCGAACCGGTCAACGCCAACCCAAACACCATCAGTCCGCCGCCGCCCAACAACGTTCCCCATTTCAACCACCCGCGCAGCCGGCAACTCCACAGCCACGCCAGCACCGGCGCAAACGCCACCACCAAATAACCGGCCAGCGCATTCGGATACACCAGCGTGCCGAACACCCGGTTACTCGTCAGCCGCAACTGCAAATCTTTGGGCACCTCGCCGCCGTACACCGCTGCGTACTCACGTGTCGCCGCCAGCCCACCGCAACGTTGTTGCACCGCAAACGCCACGATCACCAGCGTCGCCACCGTCAACCCGCCGAATACCCACGCCACCGCCGCCGGCTCCCGCACATACCGCGCCGCCAAATAAAACACCGCCACGCACACTCCGAAATGCAACACCGTCTCCACCGTCGTCGCCATGCAAATCGAAGTCGGCACCGCCGCCAACTGCGTTGCCAAAAACAGTCCCGGTAACACCCACAACCAATCCCGGCGCACCGGCAACCACTGCGCATCCAACGCCAACTCGACCACTTCCGCCGCCGCAACCAACGTCAGCAATTGATTCGGCCAGGAAAAAAAGACCCACTCCCAAATCGTCTGCGGTGGCAACACCGTCGCCGACAACACCACCGGCGTCCCGAACTTCAACGGCGCCAACACCGCCAGCACCGTCAACGTCCCCACCGCCCAAAGTTTGATCTTCCCGCTCACCCGCCCTTTTTACCGCACCCTCCGTCCCAGCGCCAGCCCAGACCGGTTGAAGTACAGCCACCCCCGATCTGTCACCTCTAACTTGTTGAGGGCTCTCCGCCGGCGGGGCTGGGGCTGATTCGGGTTGACGTGGGGGCACGGGAGTTTGGCAACTCACCGAAAACAACGCGGCCGGGAAGTCGCCTTCCCGGCCGGTGTTGGTTGAGTACGTTTGTCTTACGGCACGATCACAAAGGCCGGGTCGCTCCAGGCGCCGGTGTTGTTGCTGCCTTTGGCCGCGGCACGCACCATTACTCGCGTCAACGACGGCAAGCCGTTGATGTCGCCCTTGGATTTCTTGCTCGGTTCCTGCGGCGTCCAAACGGCTGGCGCTTCGGCGGGACTGGTCTGCAACAAGAACA